>JAFEGQ010000044.1 GCA_018239785.1 Verrucomicrobiota bacterium | reverse complement strand
GCAATATTCCCGCTTTGAACCATCGCCATGCCGTACGGTAACTGACTCCCTGCTGCTTTGCCCAAACGCTCAATTTCATGTGAATGAAATATCATATTTGACTATATCTGTCTATAATTTTGGCAGCAGTTACCAACCCTTGTTCCAGGGCATGAAATTGTGGGACATGTGCAAAAAAAGGGGGACGCCGTCCCTCTGGATCTAGGACAGCGGGTAGGAATTGGCTGGCAGCGCTCTGCCTGTCTTCACTGCTCCACTTGCCTTAACGCGAGCGAAAATGTCTGTCCTGCAAGAGAGGCCACCTGCTTGGGCCATTTTGGGGGCTATGCCGATCGGATCTATTCGATGCTCGGTTTGCCTTTCCTCTCCCCGAGCCTCTTGTCAGTGCAACAGCTGCCCCCTTACTCTGTGCAGGGGCCACGGTCTATTCCTCTTTCCGCACCCACAACATTTCTGGCAATAAACATGTGGGGGTCATTGGGATTGGAGGGCTTGGTCATCTAGCCATCCAATTTTCACATGCTCTTGGATGTCACACAACCGCCTTGTCCCATTCCGCTTCGAAACAAAAAGAGGCCAAAGAGTTAGGAGCCGACCAATTTCTCCCCCTCAACGATCTCGAGCAGGCGAAAGGAACCTTCGATTTTATCCTTTCCACCGTCAATCAACCCCTCGAATGGCCAAAAATCATGCAGTTGCTCCGCCCGCGCGGCATTTTGTGTCTGGTGGGCAGACCGCTAGAGCCCATGATGATCACACCTGGCAACCTCATCGATGGGGCGAAAGTGCTTTGTGGGAGCTCCATTGGGAGCCGCGCTGCGATTAAAGAGATGCTCGAATTTTCGGCGCGCAACCACATCGCGGCTCGTGTAGAGGTGTTTCCGATGAACCAAGTCAATGAAGCGATCGCCAAAGTGCGCTCTGGCGATGTGCGCTACCGGATGGTCTTACAAGCTGGGTGAAGAAAAATGAAGATTTTTACCACAGAGAGCACAGAGAAAGGCCAAGACTTTAGATAAAAACGTATCATCGCCTGCTATGCGGCGATAAATTCCTCGCCTTCCTCTGTGCCCTCTATGGTAACAATCTTCATCTTGTTTAAGGGCGGAAAGCCACAGCAATCGGCATGATCCCCGCCTCATCTTGAAGAAACTGCACGTCCGTAAAGCCAGCTTTCATTAAAAACTCTTCCATCTTTTCACAGGAAAAGAAGGCGCAAGGAGCCATCTGGACGACATCTGCAAAAATCAACTGCTCGAGGTAAAGATCGACAGGATCGAACCGTTCGACCCGCCAACACTCGCGAGGGGTAAAGAAGGAGGTCATCAATGTTCCTCCTGGCTTAAGAGCCTCAAAAAAGCGGTTGTAAAGAGCAATGATCCTCTGCTCATCGGGCTCTCCGATGTTCACTCCATTACTTAGCAGTAAATCCACCTCTTCTTTCCACGTCAAATCCCAAGCATCACTGAAGTAAAAGTGGGTTTTTTCCCCTAAACTGGTCTTCGATGCGCGCTGACAACCGAGCAACAGGGATTCAAAGTCCAAGTCCACGCCCCACAATTCAATCTCAGAGGGCAACTTAGCAGTAAACAACTCCCCCATAAGACCAGAAGGGACCGAAGCCACCCTCATTCCAGGCTGAACTCTTGCTTCAAGCTGCGCCTGAAAAATGGCAAAGCGCTCTTGCCTAGCACACACCGTCGGAGCTCGATGACAAATCATCTCTTCCAAGGGGTATTTAAAGGGCTTTTTACTTTTAGCGGTGATCAGATAGTCGATCCAATAGCCGTTGAGCCCCCGATGAAAAAGTAAATAGCGCCCTAAGTCAAAGGCAGAGAGCTGTTCGAGCAAGTCGAGCTTCCAATCCACCTCGATTCCGCTTTGGACGATCTCTTCGCGGCGCACATGCAGGAGTTTTTCCAGCGACTCCTCACCAGCTGGTGAAGATGGGCGCCCCTCTTGCAAGCAAGACCAGCTGCGAATATCTTTAACAGCAAATTGCCGCTCGGATTCCTTCTCCACATCATAAGCGCGGAGCAACCATTGCGCTTCCCGATGCCACTCCGTACTGCCCCAGACGAGCTCCCGAGCAATCACATGGCGCGTCGCCCGATGCCCTCGCCAATTCACGTAGTCGATCATCAACTCCGGTGTAGCGGCTAAAACGTGACCGACTAAAAGAATTCCCAGCAAAAAGCGCACAGCATCCCCTCCCGAGAGAAGAAGCTACTGATGGGAGCATTTTAAGCCTAGTCAAAACATCAGGTGGCTGCTTTCAACGCGATCTCATAGTTCGGCTCGTGAGTGATTTCTCCTACCTGTTCAACGTAGAGCACCTTGTTATCTTCATCGAGCACTACAACAGCGCGGGAGCAAAGCCCTTTCATGGGGCCTGCAGTGATTTCCAAGCCATAATCGATAGCAAATGAGGAGCGAAATGCGGAAAGAGTCTCTGCATTTTTCAGCTCCGCACTCGAACAAAAGCGACTGGCTGCAAAGGGGAGATCTTTCGAAATGTGCAAAACGACGATCGGTAAAGCCGCTGCTTCTTTATAAAAGGTCTGGACCGACAAAGAGCAAACGGTGGTTTCAAAGCTGGGGAAGATATTCAGAAGCTTCACCTTCCCTTGGTAGGTCTCCAAGGTAACATCGGAGAGATCTTGCCTCGTCAAAGTAAACGGAGGGGCTTTTGCTCCCACTTTTGGAAGTTGCCCATTGATTGGAACTGGCTTGCCTTTGAATGTCACGGTCCCCATCTGCTCTTCCCCCTTTCCTTGATCTGTTTCACAAAATCTGTCAGATCTCGAGGAAAAAATCGAGGAATTAATTCAAGAACGTTTCCTTTGGACACTGACACTCTTGCAGAGGGGGAAGTGGGTCGCTGTTTTCTTTGTCGTACAGCAGCTGGTCCATTTTCAGCGAGCAAGAGGACAACTCATGGGCAAAGCCAGCGGCCCCTTCCATACACACTGCACATGTCTTGGTGCTAGACAAGCAAGAGGTACAAGTAAAGACCGAACATCCTCCGCCCAAATTAAAACGTTGCGTACACGCTAAACAAAAACCCGCTACATGCTTGATCTTACGCATATTATTGATAGCCTCAAAGGTCCATTCCGTGACCTCATTGGAGAATGTTTTGAGCTTCTTGACATCGATTTTTGTGCAGGTTTTACAGAGGTAAGGCCTTGTCTGCTCTAGTTTTGCTTGCTCTAAAATTTTCCCATTCTTTTCTATGATTTTTTGAAGGCACATCTTGTCTTCTTCAAAGACCTGCAGCTCAGGCTCAGTATCTCCAATCTTTTCTGCGCGATTCATCAAGGTCTCAAGGCGATCGATACTAATGCTGACGAGATGCATATCTGAAGAGGATTCAAAAGGAATCTCAATCGTCAGATCTTCAAATTTCAGCCTTTCCATTAAATCATCAATGCAAGAGAAACAAAGCCCCACATTAACCCCAAAGCGAGCAGCTCCTACTTGAACGACGACCTTTTTAGGATCATCGATGCCAAAAATCATGAAGCAACAACTTTCACAGAGCCCTTTTTCAACGATGCCCAGTTGGTAATCGACGTGAGGCAGCCACTTCTCTACAAGAAGTGCGTGTGGGACTTTGAATAACTTTCTTCCGTTTAAAGTTTTTTCATCTTGGAGATACTCACCACATATCGCATTAGGATCATAGATACTGCTAAAAAGATCTAGTTGCATTTTGCCCGCCCATTGTTTGAATTAATAACACCATTATAAACAACAGACCACTATTCGTCAAATAAATTTAATTTATTTTTGAGTGTAAAAGGTTGATTACCAAGAGCGATTTGCAATGAGCAACTGTTCTGCTCTCAACTGAGTGCTCTCTCCATAATCTTCTCCACCAAAGGAGGTCGCCGATTCCGCAGTCTTCTTCTGCCAAGAGGCTGGCGAGATCATGTAACCATGAGCGTCTTGAGTGAGTCCAAAAATGGAAACATGAGCGTAGCCAAGGCTTTTCCCAAACTCTTTGAGCCGATAATCGTAAATACAACTCAACTCGCCAGGGATGGTCAAAAAGGCGTGCCGCTCGTTGAGCACAATCAAGTTCATCTCGGTTTCATGGCTCTTTACCGGCAATACCAGTCCAAAAGGGGTCGCTTGCGGGATAAAGGAATAGGCTTCTTGGGCTATTTGCACTGAGAGGTGATCACTTGTCTCTGTTGCCGCCCAAATCTGTTCCACCGTTTGCGCTAAAGAGTGGCCTAACTGAGCGCACGCGTCGAAGCGATCTTTTTCATTCAGGACAACGGGGATGATATCTCCTTGAGCCCCATTAAAATAGAGAGGTTCTAGCTCGCTCCCAAGCACCTCCTGAAGATGCTCTCTGGCATAGCCGACAAAATCGGCAGAAAAGAGGCGATTTTCCTCTCGCAGTATGGTGGGGTGGAGCGGATAATTAAAGATCACAGCAAGGGGTGTCCCGTCAATCCGTGTCACCTTGATCACCGCCACATCATCCAGGGGTGCGATGTTTGGAGGAAACCCTCCTCGGTACTGACTGATGGCCTCTGCTTTTCCATAGCCGATCCCCACTTTAGCCGGGATGAGCGCTTGGGTCGCCTGAACAATCGCCTCCGCCGTTTTTTCGACGTAAAATTTGGCGATCCGGCTGTCATAGGCCCCAGCGAGCCTCTCTCCTAGAAGGGGAAGATCTAAATAAGCGCCTCCCCCTGAATGGGTATGGGAAGAGCCGATATAAATATCGCACTCCTCAAGAGCCCCCTCTTCTTGCACCCTTGCGATCACTTGCTTCACCATCGCATGGGTAAATCCGAGATGATCGACGCTGCAAAGAACGACCTTTTTCTCCCCATTGTCGATCAAAAGAGCGGTTGCCTTGAGGGGGTCATGCATCCCCTCCATCCCCTCTCCCCGGCGATCCGCATAACCAGCCGAGGGGGTCCCCATGGAAGGCGTAATATCTGCCTTGCCAATGCCCACGTAGACAGTCGCCCCTACTAGAGTCGGCAAACAACACAAGAGCAATCGAATAAGAAATTGGACGCTTCTTCCTCACGATCAA
The DNA here is from genome assembly GCA_018239785.1 of Verrucomicrobiota bacterium. GTDB lineage: Bacteria > Chlamydiota > Chlamydiia > Chlamydiales > JAFEGQ01 > JAFEGQ01. The sequence continues at coordinate 524 of JAFEGQ010000044.1, read as the reverse complement.
ACAGCTATTCTGCTCTCTCCTCCCTATTTACGCAACCCTCTAGAAAATTAATTAATCTATACAAGTAACTGAAGATCAGTCGATTATAAAAAACAAGCAAAATGCTTAATAATAATAAATATACGAACAATAAAATGAATACATAACACATAGATAGAGGTAAAAAATTACAGACTTTAATCGCCCTATTAACTCTCTTCAAAGTCAAATTCAGCCAATTAACGAGGCTTTTAAAGACTGGCAGACATGCTTAGAAGCTCCCCGCTTTAGCCTGATTAATTTCTTTAAAACAAAGATCTACTACCCTCTCGCCATAAAATGGAAACTCTCTGCGCTCAATGCATCAATTAAAGCGGTACCATCGCAAGCAGAGCAGTATGACTCCGAGAGAGAACACAGCCTTTTGTCATAGGCCCCATCTCCGATCACCTGACGAAACCCTTTTCTAACCTGGTCCAAAACAGTGGGCAAAGCTTGACCATCGCTCACTCTGCTTTCAGTGAGTACCTCTCCCACTACCTCTT
>JAFEGQ010000043.1 GCA_018239785.1 Verrucomicrobiota bacterium | reverse complement strand
GAATGGGTCACAGTGAAGAAGTATTTAGATATGACGCCCTTGCTGAATCAAGGGATGAACGACGAATAATTGTGAGGGAGTTAGGGAAGAAGAGCGAATTTACAGACAAACGGTTGCTTTGCCCTTCACCACAGCTGGCGCAGTTTTGCATCAGTCCAGTTTGTACTACATCTCCATATTTAAGATGTTGTTATATTTCTCTGGGCGAATTGCTTATTGAGCTTTTAGAAGTCACAGATTTTTCCTTAGCGCAAAACTTCGTTTTTTTAAATGAGGCACAGAAATTATTACATTCGACATGGGTAGCGATTGGTCTAAAAACAGATAATCTAGATTTTGCGATTACAGATTTTCAAAATTCTGGAATATCTTGCAAGGAAAGAATTATCAGCAAAGATCTGAGATATGCCAATGGATATAAACATCGTAGTGCATTGTTAGATCTTTATTGGTTTGATAAGATGGTCTATGTTTCCGAATATGACTCGCAATTTTTTGCAGCTCGAGCTCGTGGAATCACGACAGACGTGCAGAAAAAAAATGCTGTCAAGGTAGAGTCTCTCAAAAGAATGTTAAGCGGACGTGTGCAGCCTCCGGGTTTTTTAAGCAGCAAAAATGGTGTACCGCAAATACAGGCTTCTCTTAGGGGTTTTCCTGAAAATCAGGAATTAGATTCTGGCTTGGTGGTTATTCGGACTTGATTCGGAAGAATTGAAGTGTATTTATTAAGAACTGAAGGGTGAGGAAAGAAAATTAGGAAATGCATCAGTTCAGGAATTAATGTTTACTAATTGACTGATCCATTTAGACGCCTTGCGTGCGCTGAAACGGGAGCATGGCGAGATAGGCAAGGCCTGCGACGAGGGCGATAGTGGCTCCGGAGGGCCAATCGAGATAGAAGCTGAGCAGTGTGCCTACGAGGGAGAAGAGGATTCCCAAGAGGACAGCTCCGACCATCATTCCTGACAATCTGTGGGAGAATAGTCCTGCAATCGTAGGGGGAATGGTCAGCATGGTGAGCACTAAAACAATCCCCACCACTTCAATCAACAACACAACCGTCAAAGCGACCAGCACGAGCAGCACGAGATAGAGCGCTTTGACAGGGACTTTTTGCAGTTTTGCTTGTGTTTCATCGAAGCAGATCGCCACGAGGCGGCTATGGAGGATGAAGGCCAGGAGGATCACCAACCCATCTAAGAGGGACAAGGTGATCAGATCTTCATGACTCACCCACAGGATATTGCCCAACAAGAAGCTCATCAGCTCGACGTTGTAGCCAGGCGTTAGGCTCACAAAAATGATCCCCACCGCCATCCCTACCGCCCAGATGGCGGCGATGACCGAATCTTCCCTTTCTCGGTAGTAGAGGTGGATCCAGCCGATCAAGAGAGCTGAAATGACTGCAGCTACTGCAGCTCCTAGCATAGGAGTGAGCCATGGGATGTCGTAGGTGCGGCTGAGCCAAAGACAGAGTCCCATCCCGCTTAAAACAGCGTGGGAGATCGAACCGCTGATGAAGGCGATTCTTTTGACGACGACATAAGAGCCAACGACTCCTCCCGCCACTGAGGCCAAGGCCCCTGCGACAAGAGCGAGCTGCAAAAAGGCTAAAGAGCCGAGCGCTTCAAAAAATCCCATCATTGATTTAACGGCTCCTTATGATAGAGGCCCAGAGCAAAGTGTTTGCAGACCTCTTCACGCGGCAGAGGATAGACTGTGCGGTGGACACAAACGATCCGATCCACCCGGTTCACAGCGGCATCGAGGTCATGTGTCACCATGCCAATTGCCATTTTTCCTTTGAATTGATTGAGCAGCTCCCACAAATGCTCTTCTGCCTGATGGTCGATATTGGCTGTCGGCTCATCGAGCAGGAGAAGATGGGGGTGGCTCACGATGGCCCTTGCGATCAGAGCCCTTTGGAGCTGTCCTCCAGAAAGAGAGCCGCAGTGGGCGTGGGCCTCATTGAGAAGGTCAACGTGTTCTAGAGCGTGCAAGGCTCTATTTTTATTTTTACGCCCATAGCCTCCAAACCAAGGAGCTTCTGACAAAAGACCTCCGAGGACCAGTTCGAGGACAGACATCGGAAAGTGGCGATCAAAGGGCAAACGCTGTGGGACATAGCCGATTTTCATCCCCTCTTCGAGGACAATTGTTCCCTCTTGCGCCTCTAAGAGCCCCATGATCAATTTGAGGAGGGTCGTTTTCCCCCCTCCGTTCGGGCCGATGATTCCTAGAAATTCTCCCTTAGCAATGGTGAGGCAAACATCTTTTAAAACAGCCGTTTTATTGTAGGTGAAGGAGACGTGTTGTAAAGAGACCGCCTCATTCATGCTGTGTTCCACAGATGCAGTTGGCGAGGTGGCGGAGGTTTTCGGGGACGTTTTTCTCCATGGGGTTAACGAGACAGGTGGGGAGATGGAGTTCTTTGGCGACGAGTAAAGCCCCCTTATTCCCATGTAAGCCGTCCAGGATCACCAAGTGAGCCTGTCTCTTTCTTGCCTCTTTGAGGATCTCGATCAGCTGTTTGGGGGTCGGTTCTTTTCCTTGATGCTCAATAGAAATTTGATGGAGATCGTAATCTCGACAAAAGTAGCCAAATGCGGGGTGGGCGACTAGAAGAGCGGCCCCTCTACAAGAGGCGAGTTGTTCCATCAGCTCTTGGTCGAGCTGATCGAGTTTAGCCTCAAGGCGTTCGAGGTTGCTCTCAATCATTATTTTGTGCTCAGGCAGTTGCTCCATGAGTCCTTGGGCAATCGTTCGTGAGAATACCTTTGCAAGGCGAGCGCTCATCCAGATGTGGGGGTCTCCTCCTCCGTGATTGCAGTGGGGGCAGCCTCCTAAAAGGGTAAAGCCCTCGAGCACATTGATCCTTTTTAGCTTTGGCAGAGCCGAAGCGAGTTGCCGTTCAAAAGGCTCTCCAATGCCAAACCAAATTTTAGCCTTTGTTGCCCCTCTCATTTGTTTGGGGGAGGGTTCGAAGGTGTGGGGGCTGGCTCCTGGTGGGAGGATGCAGACGACCTCAACCAGCTCTCCTCCGATTTCTTCGACGAAGTATTGAAGTGGGGGGATGCTAACCAGAACGTCGAGGGCGAGGAGTTTGCAGGTGAAAATGAGGAAAAAAATGGCTGTTTTCATGACAAAAAGTATGCCTCGTCGACTCCCTTCTTGCCAAGCATCGGCGCCTTCTGTAGGCTTGAGGTCCCTTTTGGAGGAGTGTCCGAGTGGCTGAAGGGGCGCGCTTGGAAAGCGCGTGTGCGGGAAACCGTACCGTGGGTTCGAATCCCACCTCCTCCGCCAACATAACAAATTCGAATCTTTGCAATTCTCTTGGCGCTTCACCTGCTCCCCAAAAAATGGTCCAATGTAAAATAGACATTTCTGCCCAAACCAAAAGGAGCAGAGATGAAGAAAAGTCGTTTTTCCGAAGAGCAGATCATTCGGATTTTGAAAGAAGGTGAAGCTGGGGCAAAAGTGGATG
>JAFEGQ010000042.1 GCA_018239785.1 Verrucomicrobiota bacterium | reverse complement strand
CACTGAGCCATTTCTGAGGGGATATTTTTCTCGGAAGGACTTGTTTTGGCCTTTTGTGAAATTAAACTGTCCCTCCATAGCTCCATGCGGACCGCTCTTAGCAGATCGGAAAATGTGGCGTGATCTTTTTGAGTCTCGAAAAATGTACAAAGTCGAGTTGCAGAAATCATCGATAAGGCAAAAGATGTGAATGAGAAAATCGTCTGACATTTTGCACCTATGAGGTTTGTTTTTTGCTTGATCAACAAAAAATTATACGCCTCAGGAGGTGCTTTTTTCAACTTATCTGACTGTAAACCATTTCTCCAATCGAATTGTTAATTGGTTAGGCGAATGTACGGCTACAAAGAGCGGTGCGTCAAGGACCTATTTTTTTCACCAACAGTCTCCCACCTTCAGCGGGAGCTGTTGAGGAGAGAGGTTACCCCTTTTTTTAAATCAAACCATTTCGTACATTCCAGTCCTCGTGTCTTATTAACCAAGGAGAGCTCGAATGGCGACTTTAAGTTTAAGTGAAAGAGAAACTCAATTTTTCCAGGACCTCTATCTCTTGATGCAGAGCAAATATCCAGAGATGTCTGAGAAATTCGGCGTCTGGCGTGCTCATCAACATTTTAAGCTCGGCGAGGGAGAGGTATTTCATGAAACCTCAAACAGAGAGACCAAGGAATCCGTTCTCAAAATCATCAAAAAAACAGATTTACCGACTCAAGCGTTTGCTTCAACCTGGACATTATCGGCGTCTGGACCTGTCGTAGCTACATGGTGTTGCGACGATAGGATGCCTTAATGGGTAAAAAGGATAGGGTGAAGCCTTTAGACTCCACTCTTTTCAAGTTTGATCAGATATGGTGTGGGAATCACCAAATCCCAGCATCCCTTTTATCTGAAGTCTCAGAAAATGAAAAATTCCCCATCACACTTGCTCTCTTTCGCTGTTTTCTCTCGATCGCAGTGATTGGAGAGTTGGTGGGGTATTTTTTCATCACCTTTGGGTTTGCCTCCCACCGACCCGTGTGGATGTTTCTTCTAGGAGTCATCCTAAAAATAGGATGTGCTTTAACAGGAGCTTTTTTCCAAAATAAATCCGGCGCATTCTTAAGTTTAGAACTGCAAAAATATCTCGATCGATTAAAAACGCATACCTTAGAGATCCGTTCCTTTTTGACAGATAAGGGATGCTCAGAATTGGAACTCGGCTCACTACCCTCTCTGTCACACGAAGTGTATCAAGCCGAACTCAATAGTTATCAGAAAGCGCGCCTTTTAAATATAGGAGCCCCTCTCTTTTGTGGAATTGCTCTCTTCATCAATGGGGATCATCTTATTTCTATTTTGATCATCCTATTGGGATTACTTTCTTTCCCATTAGGGGAGAAGTTTTTTAGAGAAAACACCTTTAGAAAAGAATCAGAGTTGAGACTAGGGCTAGCAGCCCAACTTTTCCAGTACGTCGAGAAAGTCTATAACGAGCACGTAGGGTTGGCGACAAAGGTCAATTTGCTCTCCCAGCTCCCTCTACTTCTCTTTGCCTTTAGGTTTTTAGGCGGTGGCAGCGGAGATCTATTGGCGAGCTTTTTTGGGATCACCCAAGGTTTAATTGGACTGACAGGAACGCTGGCCTTTCAAAAAGCTAGAGTCTCCTCCATAAGAACCACCCAAACTGCTACTCATCTGATCCATGCTCTTGTCAGCCCTGAATTCATCATGACATCAAGAAGATGGGCAGAACATTGCGCAAGTGATAAAACAGCAACAGCCACTTCATCATGTCTCTTCACCAAAGGGGTAATGCTGAAAAATTTTTCTCCCCACGTATCTTTTCTTAAGCAAGATCATTTCTCCCTCTCTTGCTCTATCCCCTCTGGATCGATCTGCTTGCTCAAAGCCCCTTCAGGCAAAGGAAAATCAACATTCCTGGCGGCTTTAACACACCTCATTGAACATACGGGCAACATGTTTTTTATTGAACAAGCCAGATTAATGAACGTTCATCAGTTGACTCGAGAGGAATTTGAACGGAAAATTTTCTTTCTTCGGGAGGAGAATTTCGATAAAAATGCCCGTATTCTCGATTTATTCAAAATAGTCACTCTGCATGAGGTAAACTCTCTTTTAGAGGAGATGAAAATAAATTTTAACTCTCTTCTTGTCGATCTCGCATGGAAAGCTCCTGACAATTTAATCTCTCAAGAAATCAGAAATCTTGAAACTCACACTCTTTCCCTGTTTCCGCAAAAAATGCTTAATCCTCTCAAAAAGATGCGGGAAAAGCAACTTGCTCACCTCAACGCTCTTTTCAAAACAGGTGGTGGAAGTTTAGAAAATGACCGAATACACCCTGAGAGGAATTTCTCCTCCCTGTCCTCTGGTGAGCGGAGAAGAGTGCTCACTCTTCTAGCGCTCGAGACCTGCCGTTGTGATGGCAATATCTCTTTAGTCATCCTCGATGAGCCATTGACTCATCTCGATTATGCTAACGTCGACTGGCAAATGCGCACAATTGCGCAACTGCAAAAACTTCCAAGCGCCCCTGCCATCTTGATGATCTCTCATCATTTCGTCGAAGAGGTCAAAGACCGTTTAAAGGCCGACGAAATCTCTCTTTAATGGCGATACAAGATCGCAATGACCATCCCCTCAAAGGGGCCTGAAGAGACTGCCCCCATGCAGCACTCAAAGGCCAAAGAGCGGCCCGATTCACTGTGTAGCGTCAAAGAAAGCCCTTTTTCCTGCCCCTCTACAAGGGAGTCGATGGCGCCTCGCCATTGTTCGAGGCTGGGGCCCAAGATATGGAGAAAATCGCGCACAAAACGCTCCGGATTATAGCCGGTGTAAGCACGCACAATGTTGTTGGCAAATAAGAGGCGCTCTTCCAGGGGAGAAAAAAAGAGGACAGCTGCCGACATCTCATCGCGCAAAGCATCTGACAAGCGTCTGATTTCCAAAGAGGGATGCTCAAATCCCAACTGCGCAAAGCGGGGAGACGAGCGCAAGTGGGAGCTCCCCAAATGCTCTGCCTTTTCTAAGCAACGTTGGAGTAATACATAGGCATCATATTGCGTCCTCACCTCTTGAGAAGAGGACTCTGGCATCTGTTCCACCCAAGCATCGAGATCAAAAGCAAGAGCCTTGACAGGTCTGACCCCTTTAGGCCCTTCGAGCTGCAAAAGCGTCCGAATCTCTTTTGAGAGCTCCTTGATTTTTGCTTGGAGCTGCTCGATCTCTCCCTCTTTTTTTACAAGCTCCTCCTCTTTTTCGCTCAACGCCCTCGTTAAAGCGGGAGAGGCGCTCTCGACCACCTTTTCCACCACCACCTCTTTGACTTCCACTTGCCGGGTGACAAGCCAAAAGGTGGCTAAACTTAAAACTCCATAGGTGAGAATCAGAAAAGGGGAGGTGCTCCATCCCCCCTCTGTGTGGAGAGCGAGCAAAAACAGAGGTACGAGATAAAGAATGACACCAGCCACCCAAAAGAGGCGACTTGCTCGGGGAGCTTGTGTGGGAGAAAGGGTTGACATACCCTCATTATACGCTCTTGACCCAAGTCGTCGCAACCTTCTATACTGGAAAGCTATGGCACAAAAGATCTGTCCCCGGGACAAAGACTATGGGCGTTGGTACACTGACATCGTCCAAATGGCTGAACTAGCAGATTATAGCCCTGTCCGCGGCTGCATGGTGATCCGCCCCAACGGCTACAGCATTTGGGAAAAAATCCAGCAAGAATTAGACAAACGCCTCAAAGCCACAGGGCACAAAAACCTCTACTTTCCCCTTTTTGTCCCTGAAAGTTTCTTGAAAAAAGAGGCCGAGCATGTGGAGGGCTTTGCCCCTGAATGTGCCGTCGTGACCCATGCAGGAGGCAAACAGCTCGAAGAGCCCCTTGTGATCCGTCCCACCTCAGAGACGGTGATCTGGCACATGTACAAACAATGGATCCACTCTTGGCGCGACTTGCCCCTCCTCTACAATCAGTGGGCCAACGTCGTCCGATGGGAGATGAGAACACGCCTTTTCCTCCGCACGACCGAATTTCTTTGGCAAGAGGGACACACAGCCCACGCCAACGAAGAAGAGGCACGCAAAGAAGCTCTTTTGGTCCACCAGCTGTACAAAAAATTGATCGAAGAGGTGATGGCCATCCCCGTCGTCTGTGGGAAAAAAACCCAACAAGAGAAATTCCCAGGAGCTGTCGACACCTACACCCTCGAAGGGCTGATGCAAGAGGGCAAAGCGCTCCAAATGGGGACAAGCCACTACTTGGGGCAAACATTTTCGAAAGCTTTTGAGGTGACCTTTCAAAACAAAGAGGGGGAGCTCGAGTTCCCCTATGCGACGAGCTGGGGAGTGACGACCCGCCTCATCGGAGCCCTCATCATGACTCACTCAGACGACCAAGGGCTCATCATCCCTCCTAAACTTGCCGAAACACCGCTCGTGATTGTCCCGATTTGGCGGGGAGAAGAGGAGAAAAAAGCAATCAAAGAGTTTGTCACCAACCTCCCTTTTGACGGCATTGCGTTCCATTTCGACGATCGCGAAGAGGAAAAGCCGGGCTACAAGTTCAACGAATGGGAGCTGAAAGGGATCCCCTTGCGTCTAGAAGTCGGGCCCCGCGATTTAGCGAAAGGGGAAGTGGTCCTCGCCCGCCGAGACACCGGAGAAAAATGTGCCACTTCCATTGCCACTTTAAGACAAACAGTGGAAAAAATGTTGGACGATATCCAAACCAACCTCTTTCGACGCGCTCAAGAGAGAGTCAAAAAAAATAGCCACTTTGTCGACACTTACACCGCCTTCCAAGAGAAGCTCGAAGAGGGGGGATTCCTCTACGCTCATTGGTGTGGCAATGGCTCTTGCGAACAAAAAATCTCTGAAGAGACCAAAGCGAGCATTCGGGTACTCCCTTTTGATGCCCACGAAGAAGCAGGCGCGTGCATCTATTGCAAGGAGCCCTCTTCTCGACGGGCCGTCTTCGCTAGGGCCTATTGAATTCATGACTCTTTTGCAGCGGTTTGCGCAATAGTCTCGACTTTTTTGCATTTCCTTGCGCAATAGTCAGCATGGCGAATGGGAAAAATTTTCTCGAATCTTTGGCGTTGTGATCCTTTTTCTCTGAAGAAGTGGGCTCGTCTATCGATTGCAAAAGAGCCGTCTTCGCTAGAACCTAATTAATTATGAACAATTCAACGCTAAGGCACACAGGGGGAAGAGGAAAAAAATTATTCCTTTGCGCCTTAGCGTCTCTGCGCCTTTGTGTTGAACTTTTTAAGTGATGACATCCGATTCTTGCCGCATCACTCTGCTCACAATCACGATCAAGTAGGCAAGGGCGATCACCACAAGGGCTGCATAAAGACAACTTTTGAAAGGAAAGACCTTCTCGAGGCTCGACAGGTCGGGATTTTTTGAAGAGTACCACGCATGCCACTGACTCGCAGCGGCCTGAATCGCCCCTTTTTCTGCTGCAAAGCGATTGCGAAATTCCCTCTTAGGGAGAAGGCAGGTCTGCTCTAAATGCTCCCCCTGAACTTCGTAAGAGTAAGTAGCATCGAGTCCGTAGCGATCTTTGCCTAAAGATTCTACTTCCCAGCGACTGACGAGAGCCGGGGTGCGACTATCCAAGCTGACATATTGATACACCTGGATGCCCGCCTTTGCGCAGAAGTAGCAGCCTAAGCCAACCGCAATAATCAAAAATCCCATCCACAGACGCTGATTCCCCATTTGACGCGATTATCTCCTCTTCTCTATAATCCCTCATCCTATAGAAGATCTAAATTCTGAGGAACAGATGGCCGAAGAGAAAGCAAAGAAAACGAAACGTCCCACAGCTCTGAAGAGAGTTCTGACGAGCGAAAAGCGACGTGTGCTCAACAAATCATTTAGGTCCGAAGTGCGTACAACACTGCGCGATCTTGAAACCGAGCTCAAGAAGGGGAAGTCCGAAGAACTCACCCGCCTTCTCAATGAAGCGTATGCAGTTTTAGACAAATCCGCGAAACGAGGGGTATTCAAGCTCAATAAAGTGAGCCGCATGAAAGCTCGCTACGCGATCGCTGTCTCTAACGCCTAAGAATGCGTATCCGAATTCACATGCCGACGCCAAAAGGAGGCATGTGAGTTTTCTTATTAAAGGGTTCTCAAAGAGGATTCTATGGAGGCTAGAGAAGTCGCCTTAACGTCCTATGTGATCTCTACAGAAAGTATTTCCGCACCCGGGAAATCCAATATTAGCACTATCGTTAGCCTTTCTCTCGCTTTTGCAGGTCTTGCATGCACCGGGGCTGCGTTTCGAATGAAAAAAATCCAGGCAAAGCCAGCAGCAGCTCTCGCTCTAAGCTCCACTCTTTTGACGATAGCTCCCTGGACGATTGCAAAATGCTATCCCAGCTCAACTTCCATCTTGCGTGTGAGAGATAAAAACTTAACGGCAGCAGCTCTTCTCAACCTCCTTCAGCAACACCCTCGAATTGAAGAAGTTGACCTCACCCAATGGACTGCCCCACCAGAAAAGCTGGAAGATAGCAAAGCTCTCTTTGCCTATTTATGCGAAAAATATTCCCCTAAAATCATTCACTGGCATGCCCCATGGGATCCAAATTCGTATGATTCCACCTTCGACCCCAATAACCCTTCAGAAGAAGTTGCTAGCTATTTGGGAAAACTCACCTATTTTCCCAAAGATTGGAAGTCATGGTCTTCGGAGCCTGAAAAGCTCTTCCCTCTTCTCAACCTGATGCCCAATTTGCGCACATGTAACCTCGATAGGAATTGGACGCAGACCTCTTATGAAGAAGAGGAGAAAAAATGGGGCTCTCGCGTCGTGAACACACTTTATTCCCGCTCCTCTCCCCCCTCTTCTCTTCTGCTCCCTAAAGCATGGGAAGTACAATTGTGGGAGGCCATCGAGCAGCAACTTGAGGACAATTCTCTAGATACGACCTCTCCAGAAGGCAAGTTCATCGCCTCTTTGAAGGAGCTTCCCCCCTCCTGCTTAGAAGTCTACTCCAACCCTTCTTTCAAAGAAAACGAACAAAAAAGGGAGAGGTTCCTTATCAAAATTCTCCCTTATTGCAAAAATTTATCCTTCCTCGATCTTTCCAAGGATGGTCCCCGTTGGAGCGCTTCTATCGCAAGCGCCGTCGAGCACATGGACCCCAACGAACTAACCCTCAAGTTAGCAACGTCCAAGGAATGGGATCTTTTAGAAGCTCTGGAAAAGTCAGAACCCTTGGAACAAGAAGACCTAGTCGCTTTGCACTTTATCAAACGACTCGATACTACTGTTAAGGATGTGAAGGAGGCCATTGCGCTCCTTACCCATTACCAAGGGGTCTATTTTACCTTTGAGAGGTACTCGTCGCTCGGTGATTACCAGCTCGATTTCCTCACTACGGCCTTAAAAGGCTCAGATAACCCACACATGATATGGAGGCGGATCAATAACTATAGTTGGGCCGACAACGCATTTTGGGAACAACCTAAGAACAGCTCCCTCTTTCAACTCGCCTGCGCATACATTAGAAACTTGGAGTTTCGTCAAAAGCTTCCGGAAGATGCCGAAGACAGGCTAAAATGCCTCCCTCGGCTGCTGGGCATCTCTTTAGAAGGCGAGATTAATCTCCCCACCCTCTCTCTGTTAAAAAAATTTGGGCAGGGGAAATTCTTTTCGCTAAAGAATTGTTCCGACCCCACTCCTCTCTTCAGTCTTAACCCTTTGGGATTCTTCTACTTCTCTAAACTGAAGCCAGAAGTCAGCGCCTCAATTTTCGATAAAAATAATTATGAAATTCATGTTTTCTCTTTTGAAGACCGCAGCAGACGCTGCTCTTCAGAATCCTTAACCCAATTTCTAAAAAATCAACCACCTCTAAACTGCCCTTGGAATACACTGGACTGGGCATCCCTGGATCAAGCATGGCACTCTTCGGACAACAAGCACTTAACAATGTGGGAAGACGAAAACTCGTTCTTGTATTTTTCGCGCCCTGGAAAACCTGTTCCTATGGAGACGCTGAGGTCGTTTTTTAGCGGTTAGGCAACTTCAAGAATTGATCACAAACTCTCCTCCTCTTTCCCCTTTCTTCTCGATCATTGCCCTTAATACCTTTTCACTGCCAACAACGTCGATTTTCTTTTTCGCGCGCGTCACCGCTGTATAGAGAAGTTCCCTCCCAAAGCGCTCTGATCCTTCAGGAAAAAGACAGGTGACAGAGGGGAATTCACTCCCCTGACTTTTGTGAATTGAGATGCAGTAGGCCATTTCAAAAGAAGGGAGGGAGGCGACAGAAAATACTTTGTCCCCAAAATAGGCTTTAGATCCCTCAAGCCAACCCATCTCTCCATTGCTTAAGCTCGTGAGGGGGTCATTGCGCAAGATCATGATCGGAACAGCTTCTCCTTCAACACCAAAGCGAAAGTGAAGAAGGGCATTGACAGCTTGAACGCCCCAAGGACCTTCGCGCAACGCCGAGAGAACAGGAACCCCTTTTTCCCACTTGGGCTCTTTGTGCCAGCCGAGCTCTTTGAGCAGCGCAAGAGTGCCCTCAACGTCCCCGTGTCGAATCGATGCCGCTAAAGTGAGCAATCCCGTCTCATCGGTCCGGTGGCAGTGATCTAGGCGAACGGTATAAGGGGCTAATTGAGGCAACTCGACAAGCCTGCCAAAGAGAGCCCCCACTTCAACAGGGGGCAACTGGTCACTATCTCCCATGAGGACGAGTCTTGCCCCCTCTTTGACAGCCTCAAGAAGAGCTGCAAATAGCTCTAGATCAATCATCGATGCTTCGTCGACGAGGATCAAATCAGCGCTTAAACGCATGGCTGGCCCTTGGCGCCGGTATCTCAGGAGGCGGTGCAACGTTTGCACGGAAACAGCACCTCCTAACGCCCGTTCAAGATTTGCCGCCGCTTTTCCTGTAGGCGCTGCTAGCGCTACTTGCCCTCCGCCCCCCTTTTGAAAGGCCTTGACGAGCTGGGCAGCTGTGAAGGTCTTGCCCGTCCCAGGGCCCCCTGAAAGGAGTAAAAGGGGAGAGTTTTTCATCACTTCAAGAGCTTGTTGTTGCGCCCCTAAAAGGGAGCCGACTTCCTGCAAATCCAGAGGCTTTACAGGCATCACAAGGAGACGGCGCAGCGCTTGGCGCCCCCTCTCCTCTGCTTGAAAGTATCTAGGCAAGTAAAGGCGCCCACGCTGTTCTATCAATCCCCCTTTTTCCTTGATATTCATTTCAGCGCCTATAGCAACCGAAGAATAGCCCTCTTGAGCTGCTCGCACCAAAACAGCGACCAATAAGGGAGAAGCCTGCAAAACACGGGAGATTCTGTGTTCGAATGCTGTGATCTCCATGGGCCCCTCCTTATCAAAGGATGCTAAATCAAAACAGCTTTAACTCGAAGACTGTTTTTTAAAAAAATAATTTATTTATATTCTACTAAATTGATAAAATATGATAAAGTTGCGAACTATGGAAGTAAAAAATGAAAGATTTAGTAAATTATTAATTCCAGCTAGTGTTGGCATCGGCATCGGAGCAGTCATGGGAACTTTATTCCATAAAGTTCTTAAAAAAAACCTGGCTTTCTCTTCCCCATCTGCTCTTGTTGCTGGACTCTCGGCCTCTCTTATCACCGCTCAATGCGCCAAAAACTCAAAGCAAGCGGACGAAATCCCTCAAAATCCTCCCAATGAACCACCGCCATCTCCTGTCAAAAAGCACCTGGTTCGCAACATCACCTTATTCAATTTCCCTCTTAAACTACACAAAGACCCGCCAGAAAATGGAAAAACGGTCTCCTCACTCAGTCTTGATACTTTTGACGCGAAAAATAAAAATAATTACTTCGTATACATCTCGATCTACAGTGCACAAGCCCATCTAAAAGGGTGGCTCTCTTTAGAAGAAGCGGTTCGCTTCGCTGAACATCTGCTCCCAAAAAAGAAAGGGACGATCGAAGCGGCCACCTCTCTCTCCATCCAAGAAAATCCGCGCGCCGTTTCGCTACATGTTCTCTATACAAATGGGAAAACGGAGCAACTCCCCCGCCCCACTAAAAAAAAGAAACCCCCACTCTCGCCTCCTGTTAAGGGACCTCCTCCAACGACGCTCTACAAAAAAACTCCCTCTAACTTAAGAGGCCTTCTGAGACAGAAGGCATCGACCCCCATTTATAAAAACTCTGATCTGGACATCTTACTTCAGAACCCCAATCTTGACTTTTCCGATGCCAATGTATGCGCAAAAGTAGGCTCTCTGATCCTCCACAGTCAGTGCTCTTTTGATGGTCACATCAGCGCATCGATCAAGGGACGCAATGAAACTTTTGGTTATGCAAATAACACTTACGATGTCGCTGAGCCGTTTACTCCTGAAGACATCGGAAGCCTATTTGACTCAGAAAAGACAAATCTAACAATTTGTAAGAAAAGAAACACTCGCAACAAGTCCCATTTTCAACTTACACTGCCCAAGCCCAACAGCTGGTTTTACAATAATAAAACCTGCTACTTAAACACGCATGATGCGGAAAAGTTATTATCCCACTTAAGCAACGCTGTGAGGAGTGAAGAGAGGAAACCCTCCACACATCTGCAAGGGAAAAAATTGGTAGGCGGAAATGCAAAAATCACTGCCATTAAAGCCGGTGACACCCTTTATACGGTGCAAGGGACGTTGATTTTCGAAAATCAGGAAAAACAGGACTTTTGCTGCGATTTCCAAAACTCCACCCTCTCTTTTACAGAAAGAAAAAAATAGAGAGCCCTTTTCAGAATAGCTTAAAGAGCCCTTTTCCTTCGGGAGCTCCTCGGACAAAAAGATAGTAGGTTCCCCCATAGTCAAAATGGGGAAAAAAGCGAAAATAACGACTTAAAGCTTCTTTGTAGAGGGTAGATTGGAGTCGATAATCATGCCTCTCTATCTCCGCTTGCATTCTTTCCTGAGTATAAGAGGCCCCGTCAGGGCCTAACCAATTTGTTTTCCAATCGAGAAGGTAATACTTGTCCTGATAGGTGAAGAAAAGATCGATGACCCCTTCGATCTCTCCTTGGGGAGAGGGATAGAGAAACTCCATCTCCTGCTCCATCTCCGTTACCTGTTCGAGGCAAAAGCCTCCTAAATCAATGCTCCAACACGCCTCGACAATCCCTTGCACCACCTCTTCCCACCCCTCCAAAGAGGTCCCCTTCAGCGCTTGGCGCACATCTCCTCTCTTTTCTAAGAGCTCATGGAGAATGCGCCCTGTTCGAGGACCTGGAGGAAGAGTATGGGCTGTTTTTGTCGCTCCTCCCACAAAAGAGGGGAACTCCCCCTCTTCTTCTCGGGGAGAAGATAAGCGGGTAAACGACTGAAGCTCTCGACAGGGCAAGGGAAATGCGATCTTTGGCGGGGGAAGAAGAGGATGTAACGGCAGGTCGGCAGCTTTTCTCCTCAAACTCCTTTGGGCTTTTTTCACCCCAACAAGCTCTCCTTTCATCCATTTTTGGAGCGAACTTGGCAAATAGACTCTCTCTTTAGCTCTCGTCAAAGCTACGTAGAGGAGCCGCAAAAACGAAGCGCGCCTCTCTTGTTCAAGGAGCGCAGCTGGAGCAAAAGGGCTTAATTTTCCCTCCACTTGCACAAGGCCGGCGCGACTTTCCTTTTGATTCCTCCCCAGCCCTAGAGCAAATACCACCCGATATTCGAGGCCTTTGCTGGCAAATGTCGTTAAGAGCTGCACCTGACTCTCATCAGATTCGGCGAAAAGCTTTAACGCCTCCTCATCCTCTTCGTCGGCAACGGCGAGCTGATCGAGATAAGGGAGAAGCTCTTCTACCCTTTTACCCGCTAATGTTCCAGCGATCTGCCGCATCTGGACGAACAGCTCTTCCCCTCCTTGAGCCCTGAGGAACTCTTGCCCAATACTCGCTAAAAAAAACTCGAAAAAAGAGAGAAAGCCCTTCTCCTCCAACACCGCATAACCCTCTCTCAAGATCAAAGAGATCCTCTCCTCTTGTCCCCAGCTCATCAGTCGCTTGACCTTTCCCCGATCAGCCCGATTTAGCGCCGCATCGACCAAAGCGCGCAGCTCCTGATACGCCACGGTATCTGCACATCGCTTGCCCCGCATCGACGCGCAGGGCAATCCCCAGCTTTGAGCATAGCTGCGCAACTTCTCCGCCTCAAAGCGATCGGCAATCAACACAGCAAAATCGCTGTAGGGAATCTGCTGATCTTGGTGGAGCGCTTCGATCTCTTCACAAATAAAAGCAAAGCCTTCCGCCTCCTCTTCAGCCTCAAAAAGCTGTAAAGCGCCTCCCACAGCAAGAGGGCTATCTTCTTTAACACCTGCCGCTACTGGAGGACAATCGAAGTCATCAATAGAGGCAAAAAAAGTGTTTAGAGCGCTCACTAAAGAGGGACTAGAGCGGTAGTTCACCCCTAAACTGTAGCAGTTGTGAGGATCAAAACTGCTTTTAGCCCTCCAATAGGTCGCAAGATCGGCCCCTCGAAAGGCATAGATCGACTGCTTGGGATCTCCCACCAAAATCAAAGGGAAATCGGAGCGATGGCCAAATAGTTTTTCGAAAATAGCCCATTGAATAGGATCAGTATCTTGAAATTCATCGACCACACAGGCGTCAAAGGCCCCTTGCACCGCTTGCGCAAAAGAGGGGGTCTGCAACGCCTCGTTCATCTTCTGCAAAATCGCATCGAAGGTGAGCCTCTCTTGCTCCTCCATCCTCTGCTTCAAGAGGGCTTCTGCCTCACTAGCCAGGCGTGCCAACGTGCAAAGGGGGGAGCGCATTTGGTCTAATTCAACCCCAAATACGGTATCTAACCAAAGCAAAAGATCGGGATAGTACAAGGGCTTTACAACTGCTGACTTCTTTAACTTTCCTCGAGCGATCAAGTCGACGAGAAACGAACCCTCCTCGATGAGCCGCTCGAGAACCCCTTGTGTCAAAGGCTCTCCGGAGAGGAGTGAGAAGGTCAAAGAGACATTCTCTCTGATCCCCTCTTTGAGCTCTCCTTTCCGATTCGCCAATTCGAGATAGCAAGGCCAAAGGCATTCAAAATCGGCTTCAAGATGAGTGAGATCGAGCGGTCCTAAATCTTTAAGAAGCGCGGTCAATCGAAGTCGGCTTTCCTCAAAGGAGGGGACTTTTGCAATAGGCAGTCCACGGCCGAGCTGTTTGAGGATGAGGCGCGCTAAACGGTCAGGATCGCCCCTGGCGAGTCCAAGAGCCCCTGCAAGCTGCGCCTCACAGTAGTGCTCCTTGTTCAAATGGAGGCGAAAGAGATCTTTCACCACCTCGAGCTGTTCCCGATAGGAAATTCCTAAATCGATGTTAACCCCAGAAGTGAGGGGATGGCGCACCAGCATCTCCAAACAAAAGGCGTGAATGGTAAAAATCTTTGCCCCATCGATTCCGCTGATTGCCAAGTGCAGGCGGTGCCGCTGCTGCCCTTCTGCCGTTAGGAGCGCCTCTTCAAGGGCTTTGGCGATACGCCTCTTGAGCTCTAAAGCCGCTGCCCTTGTGAAGGTGACGACCAAAATCCGCTCCAGCTCTATCAAAGGATCGCTCATCCGAACAAGCTGAACGACCAACCTCTCAATCGTATAAGTTTTGCCCGTCCCCGCAGAGGCCTCTAAAAACAGCGGTTGTTTGAGATTGAAGTTCACTTTTTCCCCACCTTCTCAAGAAGGTGGCCAAAAGCCCCTTCTAAAGAGTTCGAATAACGCCCAATGACCTCCTGCAAGGACACAGAGTTGCGCTCCATCCACCAGCGGAGGTAGGGGCTGAGAAAAGGATCTCCCCGAAAATCTCTTTCAATGAATCGTTGGAGTTTTTTTTCATCGCGAGTCAAGACGGACTCGAACCATTGTGGGATCAGAGGGACAGGTTCCTCAAGACAACGGACATGATAGAGGAGATAGCGGCCAAGTGCCTCTTGGGCAAGGGCAGGATCGGAGATCATCACACGCTCTTCTTTCATCAACAGGAGCTGAGGCGGGGCAATATCGGCCGCGCAGTAGGCCAAGAAGAGGGGCCACTGTTTTGAAAGGCTCTTAAGCTCCTTCTTGCTATTGGCTAAAAGTCCTTGGGAAGTGACGAGGGGAATCTCCCCCACAATGTGAACTCTTTTCCCCTCCGTAGTAATCTCCAAAGGGGGCATCTCGAAAACTCCTGCTCCCAGTTCGGCAGGCTTTAAACACTGCTTGTCAAAACGGAGAGTTTGGAGCACCTCCCCCTCGACACCATATTTTTTGAGCCTTACCTGCATCTCTTCTACTCTTCTTTGCAGCTGCTTCAGAGACACTTGTCCTAAAGGGCCAAAGGGGATTTGTCCATTCTGCTTTTCTCGCTCTAACACCTCTTCCAGCGGCTTTTCGAGAGCTGCAAAGGCCAGACGATGCATCTGCAGAGGAGAAAAGGAAAAAGATTCGCGATCTTCCATCGCCTCTTGCTCCTGAATCTCCACTCCTAATCCCCTTCTGAGGTGGAGCTGGATCGGATCGCGGGCTGAAAGGCTTAAATCTCGCAGCTCAAAACAGTCCTCCGAGCCTTTGCCCACTAACAATGGAATGTGTTGAGGAATTTTCTCCCCATAAAGGGCTTGGGCGCGTGCAAAATCGATCTGCGAAAAATTCTTATCCGGAAACTGGTCAAAGCGAAAGGGGACATAAGGGTGCTCTTGAATTTCTACACCCACTTCCTGCCTCAATTCCTCCACTAAAAGAGAGGGGGCTAAAGGCTTCCCCTCTTTCAGATCTCTATTGGGATAGAAAACCAGAAAATGCTCCTCCGCTGACAAAAGCGCCTCGAGAAAAAGATAACGGTCTAAATCAGCAGAGGAAGGGCGATAATCTCCTCGATAGGAAGAGCCAAGTAAGTCCAAGGAATCGCTTGGGAAAAAGCGGGGATAGGCCCCCTCTTGCATCCCTAAGAGGCAAATGATTTTTGCAGGGATCGCGCGCATGGCAAGCATCGAGCCGCACAGGGCGGCATCCAATGCATTGCGGTGGTAAGTTTCTCCTCTCTTACTCACCTGTTTTTCCATAAGCGAGACGATGGACGAGAAAGGGAACTGCTCAATGGGAAAAGAGGGGATCAGAGCCCTTAGCGCCTCTATACCCAAATAACCTGACGAATTGGTTTTGGACCTGCGTGAAAGCTCCCGCGATTCGACGATCTCAACCTGCTCAATATTAGTAATATTGGGTTGGTTGAGATCGTCGAACCCCGGGGCTTTGACGCGGTCCAAATCCCAATTCTTCAGGTTATTTGGGTATAAAGGAGGAATGTCTTGCACTCCTAAAAATTGTAAAGCGAGCTGATCGAGTACTCCGACCCACTCTGCAAGTGTCAAGCTGCTTGACACAAGAGGCAGATAGGTGGCCAGCCGATCGATCCACCCCGCAATGCGCTCTAAAAGGGTTCCATCTTCTAAGTCCAGCTTCGCTTCTGTCGCCCAAGAGAGACTCAAGCGATCCAGCCCTTCAGACCAGCTATGGCCAAATTCGGTCGTTTGCGCCCCATAAAGGGTGCGAAAATAGCTCTCCTGATGCGCGGGATCATAGCCCCACCGTATGCCCACCTCATCGATCCACTCTTTAAAGCGGATCGCCTCTTCGTGAGAGAGCTGCAGCTGTTCTAAAACGGCGCACACCTTCGATGCTTCCCACCTCCCTTTTAAGAGCTCTAGAAGTGCGATCAGTCCATCGCTTTTCGAGCCCTTTGAGGGGTTGTGCAAGTGGCGCACTTGCAATTGAATTTTTCCTTCCCGTTCAAAAACCGCCTGCAGATAGGGAAAGTACTCCTCGATTTGAGGCGCTAAGATCAGCACCTCTGAAGGGTTCCATTTCCCTTGATCTAATAGGAATACAAGGCGGTGATGGAGCGCCTCCACTTCGCGCCACCGATTGGGGGCCGCATGGATCTCGATCGAGCCGTCAGGACTTGTTGCAGAGCGCTCTAACAACAAAATATCCCCTTGAAGCTTGTGGAGTTGAGAGTCTTGTTGTGCCTCTTTATACCGCTCTACTGTGATCGGATCCCCTTGTTCTAAGTGGCTCACCAAGCGGCGCCCCAGTTTGCCCCAATTGGCGATGAGAGGATGGATGTCTCTCAAAAGAGCATCGAGCTCTGCGAGCTGCTCCTCTTTGACCCCTTTTAAGCGAAAATGGCGCTGCATGAGGCGCCGCTCCCCCTCACTTCGGGCATCTTCCCAATACATCGCACAAGGGGAAAGGACATAGAAAATGGAGCCTTTACGCTTCAAATACCTCTGGTAGAGGGGGGGAAGATCATTAAAGGCGAATAGGTGGAGGGTCACTCCTTGGAGGTCTCGTTCCGCAAGAGAGCTCCAGCTCTTCGCACCACATTTTTCCCAAAGCTCCGCTTGCCACCCCTCCCATTCTTTCAACATCACCTCCCCGTAAATGGCATAATTGCGAAAGTGGGAGGCCAGCTTAGCAGCTAAAGGATGCGCTCGTGCTTTCCCTGGCTTTAAGTACTCTTTTAGTTGCTCACACTCCGGGAGAAGGTGCTCTAAGCGCAAAGTCAGCTCGAGCTCCGAAGGGAGCCCGCCTATTAATTCTTCCAGAAAAAAGAAACGGATGCCAAGGGACACATCTAGCTTTTGGGCAAAAAAACGTTGAATCCAAATTTTAATTGCCTCAGTAGGAACCACCACCCACCGCTTGGCAAATGGGTGGGGATCGGCAAAGAGGTGCTCTGCGAGGGCATCGCCCAATTCTGCCAAAGAATTAGAATAAATGATCTGGGGTTGTGTAGAGCGCACGATGGAAAACTATCTCGAATGCGTTTAAAATGGAACCATGCATGTCAATTCGGAAAAGCTTCTAGAAAATAAAGATTTTTTGATCTCTGTCTTTCAATGTCTTGGTGATAAAGAAGAAATTAAAAAAATTTATCTCTGTTAATAAAAGAATCCGCACCGTTTTCCTTAACCACTTTAATTCCTCCTTAAAGCCTCCCATCGCCCACTATTTTCCCTGCTACGTCCTCTCTAAGTATGGCCAAAATAGGACGAACAAAGAGGCCTTTGAGGCTTTTTGCAAAGCTGAAGATGACATGCCGCCGCAACAAAGATTTAATTTATTTTTTGAGTTGATGAATAACAACACCTCAAATCTTCTTACCCCTTGGGAACAAGCTCCCTACTCCCCCTACACACCCTCTGCTCAATTGATTCCTCGTCTGCCCGAGCAGATGAGCAATGTGGGAGGGTGCCCTGTCTGGGCAGGTCTATATCAGCCCGCACAAAATCAAATAAAGTTAGGGATACGAATGCCTCCAAAAGAAAGAGAAAAGATACGCGCTGTGGCTAGCGCGATTCAATGGCTTTGACACTCCCCCAGAACCCTTTGCCAAGATCAAGGAGCTCCCTGAGTTCCGCACACTGCGGAGCATGAAAGTGCTCTTGCATCAAGAGCGGGTCGACCTCATCATTAGAGGTGCCGCTTTTTCGTCTAAATGGTTCCACCTGCGTGACGTCCTTGACATGCGTCAAAGTACAGAAGACTTTTTGCGTGATGGTATCCTGAAAGGACCAGAAATGATTGTGCTGGAAGATCGTCTACTTTTTTTAAAAAGCCGAATAACCATTTTATCATGTTCGACGCGACAGGCCAAGAACTCTATCATTTTCCCTTCAACACAGATTTAAAGAATGAATTTATTGTCGCGCAAGGCAAAGCCTATTTACTTGCGAGCGGTCTGCACTCTTTCTCTGTGTATGCTACAGACGGAGTGACAACGGAACAGATCGCAGAGCTGCCTCAATTGCGGGCGATTGGCAGCAAATGTCAAGTCGGGTGGTGTTGGGATGAAGCATCTGAAGCGCGCTTGCCTCTTCTGATTTATGAAGATGAGCAACACAATTGGCGCCTTTAGTCGGGCAAAGAGCCTTCACACACAGCACAGATCTCTTTACCTCCAGGGAGTAAAGTCCACCTTCTTTCAGGGACAGTCCCTCGTCTTCTCGTTCAGACACTCGATGGTAAGACTGTCGTGTATGTTCCTCAATTGACAAAAGACGCGGTGCGTACAGCTGTGAAGACAGCCTCCCCTCAATCCTGGCACTTAGCTGTTGCAGCTCTCCTCATCATCGGAGCAGGCCTTGTGCTCTGGCGTCTGCGAATGGCAAAAAGAAGAAACCCCTTGGTTGTGCAATAGAGCGGATCTGACGTAAATTACACTTATGTCGCAAGGTCGCCACCTTTCCTCCTTTGTTTTTCTCAATATCACCCAATTTCTCGGCGCATTGAACGACAATCTCTTCAAAATGGCGCTCATTTTTATGCTCTTGGGCGTCCTTGGCACTGTAGAAAGCGCCTCTGTCTTAGCCATTTCAGGGGGCGTTTTTGTGCTCCCCTTTCTCCTTTTCTCGATCCCCTCTGGAACCCTTGCCGATCGATTTAGTAAACGAAATATCGCTCTCTTTACAAAAGTCCTCGAACTTTGTGCGATGCTCTTGGCTGTTTGGGCATTTTCCGTCAAAAGCGTGTGGGGAGGGTACTCGGTTCTTTTTTTAATGGGGTTTCAAAGCGCCATTTTTGGCCCCTCTAAATATGGAATGGTGCCAGAACTCGTCCAACGGCATCAAATTGCAAGGGCAAATGGCATTCTTACAGGGCTCACCGTCTTAGCAACGATTGTCGGCACCTTTTGCGGCTCTTATTTAACGGACTTAACTGACCGAAACTTTCCCCTAGTTGCATGGATCGCGGTGGGGATTGCCGTGGCGGGGTTAAGCGCTTGTTGCTGCATTGAGCGGACTCCTGCGATGGGGGTCAAACGGAATTTGACCATGCGGATGGTCACAGGGCTTGTAAAAGTGTTGGCGCGCGCGCGCAAAGAAAACTGCCTCGTCATCGCTTTAATTGGCAGCGCCTATTTTTTTCTGATCGGCGCTTTTATGCAGCTCAGCGTGATCCCCTTTGGCATGCAGTCTTTAGGTCTCACCGATGTCGATGGAGGCTATTTATTTCTCACCGCTTCAGTAGGGATCGCCTTTGGCGCTTTCACTGCAGGGCGATTAAGCGGGCAGAAGGTGGAGCTTGGCATTAGCATCTTTGCGGGCTTGGGAATGGTGCTGTGCTCCTTCCTCCTTTACTTGGGTCAACATAGCCTTGTCACCTCGGTCACGGCGCTGATTTTGCTCGGCTTTTCGGGGGGCCTGTTCTTGGTCCCCTTTGACGCCTATATCCAAGCCGCCAGCGCTGACGAAGAGCGGGGAGAGAATGTCTCCGCGGGCAGTTTTTTAAGTTTTGCCGGAGTGGCCATTTCTGCTTTCTTGGTCTATTTTTTTGAACAGCTCCTCGATCTGACCGCAGCTGAGAGCTTCGCCTGGATGGCTATTGTCACCCTTGGCCTGACGATCTTTTTCGCTTTTCGCCTCTCTGACACCTTAGTGCGCCTCTTAGGCCGTGTGAAGTTTCGTGCGAAAAACCGCATGGCGATCGAAGGAGAAGGGCTTTTATCGCATAAAACGCCGAGCCTCTTTCTCACCCTTGCGCCTCATTGGAAAATCGCCCTTCTCACTATGATTGCCCTACAACTGCGCTACACGAGGATCCTCATGGAGCGGCCAACAGCCCCTTTAAGCTGTGCTGGTCGGTGGCTCTGCCGATTCGCTAAGGTGGTTTTTTATGAAGGAGCAGCTCCTCAAGAAGGCTCTAAGGCCCATCAATTTGGAAAGCACGCGTTAGACCGCGGCTA
The DNA here is from genome assembly GCA_018239785.1 of Verrucomicrobiota bacterium. Lineage (GTDB taxonomy): Bacteria > Chlamydiota > Chlamydiia > Chlamydiales > JAFEGQ01 > JAFEGQ01. Next base: position 345 of record JAFEGQ010000042.1, on the reverse strand, counting down.
TTCCCTCACTCTTATTCCCGCATCCGAGCGCTCTGACCTCAAAGAGCTGGAGAAGTTTGCCATCTCGATTGGCAATGGCGATGCCCCCTACTACGCTCAAGTCCTTGAAAATCAGCTTAAGATCACTCCTTTGACCAGATGAAGCTGTAAAAGAAGGCAGGAGATAAAGACAGGGGAATATTAACCTGAGTTTTGGGTTTTTCTCCCTCACATTCAGGGGCTTCGCGTGTAAATCTCGCACTTTTCCCCTTGCCAATGGTGTTTAACCATTGGCTGCGGGAAAAATTGTGAGATTTTCGACGCGAAATCCCTCTGACTGCGAGGAAGACAACCCAAAACTCAGGT
>JAFEGQ010000041.1 GCA_018239785.1 Verrucomicrobiota bacterium | reverse complement strand
TCCCGCCACCACTCCCTCTTCTCTTGCCTCAATGCTGTTGGCATACCCACCTCTTGTTTGTGAAAATCACAAGGGTGCCATAACCCGAACACGCTAAAAAGATGGGCTCGTTAGACGCTTACCCTAAACCGTATAGTCGAGTCATCGAGGTGGAGAGTGACATGCACTTCTTAGATCCGACCAACGACTATGCCTTTAGGAGGGTGTTTAGCGATGAGAAGAAGAAGGAAATTCTCATCAGCTTTCTCAATAGTATCCTAGGGTGCGCAGGAGATGAGCTGATTATCGATGTCAAGCTCCTCGATCCTCGGCGCACTCCTCGCATCTTAGGGGCCAAAGAGACCATTCTAGACGTGCGCTGTCACGACCAAAGGGGGCATGAGTACATCGTTGAGATGCAAGTGCTCAAGCAAGAGTACTTCGACAAACGGGTGCTCTACTACGCTTCACAAGCTTACACTGGACAATTGAGTGAAGGCGCCTCTTATGGCACCCTCAAGCCAGTGATTTTTCTTGGGATCTTAAGCTTTCCCTACAGAGCAAATGCTCACTGGCTCTCTACGCACCAGATTGTTGAGGTAGAGACAAAAGAACATAAGCTCAAGGACTTCAGTTTTACTTTTATCGAGTTGCCAAAATTTTCAAAAACTGAACAACAACTCACCTCGGTAGCTGACAAATGGGTCTACTTCCTCAAGCATGCAAGAGATTTAGAGGCAATTCCAGAGATCATTTACGAAGAAGCGATCAAAGAGGCCTTTCAGATCGTGAATGAAAGTGGTTGGTCAAAAGAGGAACTCAGGCTGTATGAGCGGCGAAAAATGGATTTGATGGACCAGGCGGCGATCGCAGAGGCTGGCCTCAGGGAAGCGATAGAAAAAACACGCACAGAAATGGCCATAAATCTATTACTTGAGGGTTATGATCTCGACCTCGTTCATCGAGTCATAAAAATTTCCCTCAGCGATCTTCACAAATTGCGCAGCGAGATTGTTAACAAAAATTATTAACAAAGAGTGTTAATCACCTGCGCATCTCTCGCTCGATGCTCCGCTTCACCTCTTTCTCTTTGATGGCTTGCCGCTTTTCGTGCTGCTTCTTTCCCTTAGCTCTCCCGATCAGCAACTTGACGCGCCCTTCTTTAAGATAAAAGAGCAAAGGGACAAGTGTTTGCCCCTTTTCTTGAGCCCAAGATTTGAGCCGCTGAATCTCTTTCCCATGCATGAGCAACTTCCGAAGACGTCTCTCTTCATGGTTCATGATATTGCCATACTTGTAAGGGGCAATGGATGCGCTCACCAGCCACAACTGACCCTCTGTAATGCGCACATACGCCTCCTGAAGACTCCCTCCCCCCTCTCGAAGACTCTTGACTTCAGTGCCATACAAGACAATCCCCGTCTCATAGGTCTCCAAAATCTCATAGTCGTGGTACGCGCGCCGATTGCGCACAAGTTCTTTGATCGCCATATCTTGACCATTCTACGCGACAACCTTGACAGGGGCAAGCACCACCCTTAAGCTTGGGCCACTTTTATGTGAAAGGGGGATCTCGTGAAATTTGTAATTGCCAAGGATAAGTTCCTAGAGCTCATCGGCAAACTCCAGAGCATCATCGCTGCTAAGCCTTCTGTCCCTGTCTTAGCCAACATTCTCGTCGAAGCTGCGAACGATGAACTCATCCTCACCGCTACTGACCTCATTGTCGGGATGCGCTGCTTCACAGAGGCTAAAATCTTAAGTGAGGGCTCCGTCACTCTCCCCGCCAAGCTCCTCTTTCAACTCATACGGGAAGTTCCCTCCATTCAATTGGAGGCGCATACGTCTCCTCAGCACATCTGCAGCATTACGGCAGGCGCGAGCCACTTCAAGATGCATGGAATGAGCTGCGAAGAATTCCCGGCGCTCCCCGATCTCATCGGCGCCCCTCAGGTCAAAATCCCTCAAAGTCAGCTCAAAGAGCTCCTCTATCGGGTAGCCTTCACCGTCTCGCGGGAGGAAAATCGATTTGCCCTTTCTGGAGTGTTTTGCCAAATCAGCGGTGGCAAAATCACCTTTATCGGCACAGATGGCAAACGGCTCGCTAAAGCCCAAGCAAAAGTCGCCTGCGACCCCTCTTTCCACAGCACCTGCATCTTACCCCTTAAGGCGGTCGACGAAGTGATTAAGCTTTGCAACGAAAAAGAAAGCTCTGAGGCTACCCTCTACCTCATCAAAGACAAAGGGGCCTTCGAAATCAACCACTCCGTCCTCATCACTAAACTTCTCGTCGGCGATTATCCTGATGTGGAACAGGTGATCCCAAAGAAAACCACCGTCAGCTTAAGCCTGCACCGAGAAGAGCTCATCTCTTTGCTGCGCCAAATCTCCCTCTTTGCCAGTGAAACGACCCACTCTGTCCGCTTCACCTTCACCTCTGGAGATCTCACGATCACCGCCAATACCGTGAAAATTGGAGAGGGGAAAGTGAGCATGCCTGTCAACTACGAAGGGCAAAAGCTCGAAATTGCCTTCAACCCCGGCTATTTCCTCGATATTTTGCGCCATAGCCGCGATGAAACCATCGAGCTGGCCCTCATCGACTCGTTTAACCCTGGTGTCATCACCGACTCCTCCTCCGCCCTTTACATCCTAATGCCCATGCGGCTCAACGAGGCGTGAAATTTCATTCTCTTCTCCTACATCACTTTCGCAACTACAGCGAGGCAGCGGTCGATTTTGGACCTGGAATCAACCTGTTTCTAGGAGAAAATGGGCAGGGGAAGAGCAATTTACTCGAAGCGCTCTACTTTGCCGTCACAGGGCGCTCTTTTAGGACCACCGAAGTTGACGACCTCATCCAGCATGGCGCTGAACACCTTTTCTTAAGCGCCCTCCTCTCCCAACAAGAGGTCACGCAACACTTAAAAATTGGCCTCAGCAAAGAACAAAAACGGGTCTCCATTGGAGGTTCCTCTCAAACCTCCCTCAATGCCCTCTTAGGGCTCTTAAAGGGGGTGATTGTCTCCCCCGAAGATCGCTCCCTCATCACCGGCGCCCCAGCGATGCGCCGCCGCTTTATCGACCTCCATATCGCTCAACTCGATCCCCACTATGTGGAACAAATGGCTAGATACACCCGGGCCTTAAGGCAGCGCAATCTCCTCTTGCGCCAAGGAAAACGGCAAGGGTTGGACATCTGGGAAGAGCAAATGGCAGCCCCCGCCCACTATCTGACTCAGCAACGCCTGATGGCTTTAGAAGAACTGAATCGGGACACCCCCGCCCTCTTATCCCATCTCAGTGAAGGGAAAGAAGCGCTGCAGCTGCGCTACCGCCCCCGAGGAGACGGAGATTTGCAAGCTATTTTATCAGAACATCGAGACAAAGACCTCGCCGTAGGGCATACGTGCTATGGACCTCACCGCGATGATCTTTCCCTATTGCTCAACGGAAAAGAGGCGAGATATTTTAGCAGTGAAGGACAAAAGATCTGCTGTAGCTTGGCGCTGCGCCTTGCTGAATGGAAACGGCTCGCCAACTACTCTATGGGCAAACCTCTCCTCTTTTTAGATGACATCGCCAATGCCCTCGACGAGCGGCGCAAAAGAGCGTTGAGCGATTTTTTTAGTGAGGTGGGACAGGTCTTCATCGCAAGCTCTCAGCCCATCTCCTTTGCCGAAGCGACTTGTCACACGATTAAAGACGGAACTTTTGTGAAAGAATTCCCACCAAGCTATTGAGCACATCGCGCACAATCACAAGGGGAGGCTGATCTGCATTCACCTCTGTGAGAAGAGCGCGAGGGTAGTGATTTAAGACCTCCGCCGTCTTTTTGTGATACACTTCGATCCGCGTTTTTAAAACCTGCGCATCGGCATCATCACTGCGCCCCTCCTTCGAAGCGCGCTTTTGCATCCTCTCCAGCAGCACTTGTTCACTTGCTTGAAGAACGACCACCCCTTTGACCGAAATAAAGGCCTGACACATCTGGGCCTGCCCTAATGTCCTTGGGACCCCATCGAGAAGCATCAATTGTTGATCGGGAAAATACTTTTGAGCAGCAATAAGCCGCTCGACATGTTTTACCCACGTCTCGATCGTCACCTCATCGGGAACGAGCTGCCCTCGGTTGGAATAGCTAGCAAATTTTTTCCCCTCTTCAGAATGGGGATCGACGGCTCGGAAAATATCACCCGATGAGCAGTGATAGTGCCCTCCTGCTTGAGCTAACACCTTTGCAAGCGTCCCCTTTCCAGAACCTGGCGGGCCGAAAATTAACAAGGAATCCCATTTGACCATAGGCATGCGGAGCGTATCCTAAAGGGACTGTTTCTAGCAACGGAAGTCTGTGCTGAGCCATCCTCTCTGTGCGAAGCACAGCGGGAATGTGAATTGCTGCTAGAGAAAAAACGGCAAAAGTGGTAGTCTCCCGGGTGAGTCGGAGTATAGCGCAGCTTGGCTAGCGCGGCTGCTTTGGGAGCAGTAGGTCGGGGGTTCGAATCCCTCTACTCCGATTTCTTATTCACACCCAAATCCTCTGAATCATCAAATTATTTGGATGTGTCTCGCCTAAACAATTGTTCGATCTGCATCGCTTCATTGAGAGTTTCGGCGAGAGTCTTGATCCCCTCGTCAAATCCGAACTTTCGCAACATTTGGTCGAGATGGGCAAATTCTGCTTCTAGGTAGTCCACTCGACTCTCGAGTTGGGCAATCACCGATTTCAGCTCATTTTCGTTCATAGTTTCCCCTCTTCCCTTCTTTTTTCATTATATAGATAATTTTATTTAGCAAACTATCTTTCTATATTTATGCATTAATTGTTGCATCTAATTTAAACACTTTATAATTAACGAAAAATGAAGTTATCGATAATAGTTTGTGAAAAACGATATTTATTAAATATCGAATTATAAGTAACTTGAAGAATGTCTTTAATGTCTATTAACATTAATTATCAGAAGAAAGATAATTCATCGCACAAGAGAGAGGATGATCTATGACGGCAAAAGTATCTGATTATAAAAACATCAATGAATATTCTAGAGTCTACGCCAACGACACCTCTCACAAGGTACTGCTCCTTGCCGCCCCCCTCTTGAGCTTCTACCGCCCCCTTTACCGCCCGATCTTTCTAGGGATGGGGGGATTGCGAGCCTGGCAGCTCTCCTCTCAGCTCTACAATTGTGAAAAACAACCTGGATTAGTCGCCCACTATCTTTTCCACACCGCCTTAGCTGTTGCTTCCTTAGTTGGAACGATTTATCGCCCTTCCTTGGGGATGATTCTCACAACATCCCAAGATCTCATTTTTGAAGTTCAACATTTTAGCGCACAAAAGGGCACAAAGAGCGCCACAACTATCGCTAGCCATGCCCTCTATTTAGCCCTCCTTGCTCGAGGGGGCCTGAAGCTCTCGATCTGCTTTTTGACCTTCCAAGCTGCCGTGCTTTTGATGAACGCTAAAGAAAAATTCCAAGAGGGTCAATACCTCGAAGGGTGTGGCAGTCTCCTCATGGCAGCCCTCCGCGTGCAACAAACTTATACTCAATCCGCACAACTCAAGAGAAACTGGGAGATCGATGCTCTCATTAAAAAACACTATGTCGGCGAGCTCCATGAAAAATGGCAGTTTCCCTCAGATCATTTGCCCGTTGGAGTCGAAGTCAACGGCGTGCGGATCTTAAGCTGGAATGTCCTGAATAATGCCTATATAGAGTGGGTTACCCTCAAAGACTCCCAAGGACTCAACGGCTCGATGATCAGTGATTTAGACCGGCAAGTGCATGAAAACGGATTAACGATGCGAGATGTGCTGATTGCAGATCAGGTCCAATCGATGGTCTCTTCTGGGCAGATCATCGCGCTTCAAGAGTGCAGCGCTCCTTTTGTGGAACTTGTAGAGCAACGCCTCCCCTCTCACTGGCAAATGGTCAAAAGCTTTGATCTGCCTCGTAAGGACCAGGAGGTGATCTTGTACGACCGGACCCATTTCACTTATTGCAAAGACCTCTCAGGCACCCCTCAAACAGCCTACCCAAGCGCCCCTGGACGCTCCCTCCAAAATGCCTACTTTATCGACGCCAAGGGAACTCCTTTACGGGTCATCAATGCGCATATTCCAGGAGATCCGATGCTGCCAGCTAAGGAAGAATTCGCCCAATATGTGCACAACTCTCACCAAGAAGGGGAGATCACAGTAGCACTAGGGGACTATAATTTTGAGCGCTCTGAAATGCTTGAGGCCTACAAAAAAGCAGGTTTTTCAGAATTTAGCCTCCACTCTCCTTGGCAAACGAACATTGATCCTTACACCAAAGAATCAAAGGGAATCGATCATCTATTTGTAGCAGGAAGAGAGGCTCTCTCTCGAGACCTCTCCCCCGATGAGGTGCTCCAACAAGGAAATCTTCAGGAAACGATCGATCTCTTGAGAGCCACACCTAATTAATTTTGTAATTTTGATTGAGATTGATACACTTGCAGTAAAGCAGAATTTTCCAATGAAGTTTCAAATTTTATAGAAACTCCAGGAGACCATTCCCAAAATGTCGATTTGCAGGTGACCTGTCCCCCTACCTGCTCGAAGGATTTGCGGGTTACCAATCTGAACTCGTCGGCTTGAATGGCAAAGCAACCGTTTGTCTGTAAATTCGCTCTTCTTCCCTAACTCCCTCACAATTATTCGTCGTTCATCCCTTGATTCAGCAAGGGCGTCATATCTAAATACTTCTTCACTGTGACCCATT
>JAFEGQ010000040.1 GCA_018239785.1 Verrucomicrobiota bacterium | reverse complement strand
TTTAAAGGAACGTTTATCTATGAAATTACAAAGCTAGCGCGAAAGGGAGAATTTTTCGGAGATGAAGTGCGTTTAACCAAGGAATCCTTAGAAAAATTCCCTTTTCGCGCTAGCTTTGTAATTACCTCAGGGAACATCTCAGAGAACATGTCGATGATAAGGCGGATGTCCCTTAACCTCCTGAAACAGGAAAAGACTGCTAAATGCGGAATAGAGATCAAGCGTCAAATGGCTGGCTGGGATGAGGAGTATTTGTTGCAGGTGATAGGCGTTAAATGTTTTTCATGAAATCGCCCTGGGCGTAATGGTAGAGGGTTGGCGCATTCTTGAATATATAACAGTTATTTTATTTTATCGAATTCTAACACTACAGATGCGATAAAAACGCAAGATGCTTATAAATAAGCACTTGTGAATCTTCGTCAAAAATAAAGGGAAATCATAACCGATTTGTAGTCAGCTATTTATGGGAAAACTCGAGAATTACTTAATAGAGTAAGTTGGGTTAAGTCTGTGAAAAAGAGCTGACTACACTTTCGCATCCACCCTATTAGAGCGCACTCTGGTGGTCAATAATCAAAATACTCTGTAAAATGGAAGTTATACTTCCAAAATACAAGGTCAACGAGATGCTGCGCCCTAAGTTTCTAAAAGAGATAGAGTTGCAATTTCGCGTTCACCCTGTTTGTGCTCTTTTAGGGCCAAGACAGGTGGGAAAAACCACTTTAGCTCGCATGTACGCTCAAGACAGGGAAGTCGCCTATTTTGACTTGGAAAATCCTCTTGATTTAGCACGGCTAGAAAATCCCATGCTAACACTCTCCAAATTCTCCAAGCAGCTCGTCATCATCGACGAGATTCAGCGCCTTAGCGATCTCTTTCCCTTCATACGGGTCCTGGTTGATGCAGATCCAAGCCGCAAATTTCTTATCCTAGGAAGCGCCTCTCGAGACCTGATTCAGCAATCCTCCGAGACACTCGCTGGTCGGATCGGATATATAGAATTAATGCCTTTTAGCTTAAGTGAAGTGAAAGAGCAGACCTCGTTATGGTTGCGAGGAGGGTTTCCCAAGGCATTTCTTGCTTCCAACATCGAGGAGAGCTATTTATGGCGCCAAGCTTATATTAGCACGTTTTTAGAGCGAGATATTCCCAATCTCGGATTTCAAATCCCCCCTCAGCAAATGCGCCGTTTTTGGTTAATGCTAGCCCATTATCATGGGCAGATCTTCAACGCCAGTGAACTGGGCCGCTCGCTTGGAGTCTCTGGGCATACCATTCGGAAGTATTTAGACATCTTAGCCGGCACTTTTATGGTGCGCATCTTGCTGCCGTGGTTTGAAAATTTAGGAAAACGGCAGATCAAATCCCCAAAAATCTATTTCCGCGATAGTGGCATTCTCCATGCTCTTTTGGGGATTCGGACGGAGTCCGATTTAGACCATTATCCCAGCTTAGGTGCTTTTTGGGAGGGATTTGCATTGGAAGAGACGATTCGCCGGTACGACGCTGAATCTTGCTACTTTTGGGCCAGCCAATCGGGGGCAGAGCTCGATCTCCTTCTGCTACACCATGGGAAGCGGCTGGGATTTGAGTTTAAATTCACAGAAAGACCCAAAGTCACACCTTCGATGCGCATCAGTTTGCAGGATCTCAAACTCGACCACCTCTATGTTGTGATCCCTGGGGATCAGACATTTCCTCTGACGGATCAGATCACCGTTCAGGGCTTGGGATACCCACTGTAATTCTGATGACAGCACACTCCTCAAAACCGTGTTAACGTCAGTTTAACTCCAGAAGGCTTTGATTCTAACCTCACTTCTCCGCCTATTGGAAATGTGAATAGTGGCAGAGTGTGGCCAAAATCTGCTTGAGCAACCACTGGTATATCATTAAGTTCTTTTTTAGAATGAATGATTTTTTCCAAAAGATCCTTAGTGATTTTAGAGGCAACTTGAAAACGGCCTAGTACAATGCCTTTCACATGTTTAAAACCACTTTGAAGAATTAAAGAATGGATGTGTCTATCAAGGATGTCGGCTGTCATTGGGTCATTGTCCTCTAAAAATAAAATCTTATTTTTGAGAGAAGGCATGTACTCTGTCCCCTGTAACACAGTAAAGGAATCAATATTCCCGCCAACAATAGTTCCAGCAGCCTCTCCTGTCTGCAGCACTATATAACCCTCATTTGGCATGAATTTACGTTTTTCTTGGTCCAAATACCACTCGTCATCACTCCAGGAAGAAGAAGAGGTCAAAGAAAGCTCTTTCTCTCCATTAAATAGACATTTTTGAAAACTATCAACGACATAATCAATTCCTTGAAGACACCCAAACGTAGAAAAATGTGGTCCTGAATAGGTAACAAGACCTGTTTGAGCAAAAACGGCATTTTGTAAAGTACTAATGTCAGAGTAACCACATATAATCTTTGGGTTTTTTCTGAGCAGCTTATAGTCGAGCTCTTTTAACAAATGAATTGAATTACAACCTCCGATGGTTGTAAGAATAGCAGCGACTTTTTTGTCAGAAAAGGCTTCGTGGATATCTTCTAAACGCGATTTTACTGAAGAAGAATCAAAAGCATCTCGTTCTTCACAATGTTTTGAAAAACTCACTTTAAGACCCATTTCCTTCAGCCTCTTCAGAGCAATAGAGCGCACTGCAGGTGAGATGATACTCATGCTTCTTGCAGGAGCAATCACTCTCACTTCATCTCCTGCGGATAATTTTTTAGGAAAAATCTTGTTTTCTTTCATTGCAGTAACACTATTAATTCCTTACAATAGCGAAAATCCAGCGGTCTTTTACCAGCCCTTTCTGAACGACAGAGTTTCTTAAAAAACCCTCCCTTATTAACCCATTTTTTTCCAAAACTCGCTGAGAACCTATATTAGTGGGATCTACGTAAGCTTCTATTCTTTGAATATTTAAATCTTTAAATCCTGTCTGAATAGCAAGGTTGATGGCCTTGGTAGTCAAGCCACGACCCCAATACTTTCTTGCGACCACATACCCTAACTCAGCCTTGCAACTATGCGCCCCCTTCCCTTTATCGAGAGTGATAGAACCAACGACCTTTTCACCAACACAAATAGCTTTAAACCATGGATGTTTTTCAACAACGTTAACAAAAAAGCTTTCCGCCTCACTCCGAGTAGTATAACTGTTCCACATCATGTATTTTGTAACTTCATCATCCGTTGCCCATTCCATAAAATCATCGATGTTCTCGGAGGTCAACGATTTTAATGTGACAACTTGCTCTTTTTGTTGACACTCAGGCATGGGGACCTGATAAACCGGTTCAATTTTTGAGCTCGATAACATATCTTCTCTCCACTTTTTTCCGCATAAGCATCCATACAAAATAAAGGCAAAAAGCCACCACAGCCAAGCCCCCGTACAACTTATAGACTTCAGTTGTTGCCCATTCATTAGCAAAGAAGTAATGCAAGACTACCAAAGACGCAATCATCCCCATCCTAGCATAAAATGAAACGTACTTGGTGACAATCATTCTACTTTCTTTCTTCAATCTATTTTGTATAAATACTCCGCCAGCCACTTGAACTAAATTAAAAATCCCAAAGGACACCGCGAAAAAGATCAAAGAAGAGCTAAAGCTGTCGAACCTAGCTATCAAGCTATAGACTAGGCTGCCAATAAGCGCAGAGCCGACGATAAACAAATTTGATCGAAAAATAGAAAGGTGCGTTACTCTAGAATAACCTAGGGAAACGGTACTCATCGCAAGGGAATATCCGATAAATACCACTGACATCTCTGCAGGGTTTACTGCGAATTTTTCTCCGAATAAGGGCTGCCAATAGTGAAAAAGAGGCTGCATGAAGAACTGTGAAAGAAAAAGCATCGAAGCAAAGGGGAAAACATCCATAAGCTCTTTGATGTTAGTGTTAAATATATTAATTTTTATCTTTTTTTCTATTTTATTAGTTGGGTCAAATTCTTTTAAAAAAAAGAAAGCGACCAATGCAGCAAAGATGTAAAATATCAAGAAGCATCCATAAGGAATATGCCTATTAGAGGCATACAGAAGGCCTCCTAAAGATCCACAGATTAAAATAATTACATTCGAAATTGCATCTCCGAAATGAAAGAACCTTTCAACGAGACCATCGATCTTGTAGTTTTCTAATATTCTCATCGAATAAGCGGACAACGCCACAGGCCAAGTCGATAAGGACAAGGCCAAAAATATCTCGGAAATAAGAAAGCCAATAAATGATTGGGATATCAGATATCCAAAAGCCCCTATTATTCCAAAAGCCAAAGCGAGCAGAAGAGATTTATATTCACCTGTTTTATTTAAAAAGTAACCTAATGGTATATCTAGCCCAATAAATATGATGGCTTGTGTGGTTTTGACCCATGCATATTCTTCTGTTTGTAATCCAAAAGAAAGAAAATAAAAAACACAAACAGCCCCAACAAAAAGACGCCCACCCTGAAATAAGGAATTTAAAAATATAAGCTTCTTGCATTCAAGAGGCAAGCCAACTACTTGACTTTTTGCAGAGAACCACATACTTCACACGAGGGGTTAAGACTATAATCTTGTTTTTCTATATGCAAATCGTGAGACCAGATGCCAATTCTCGTATTCAACGACTGCACTTGCCCGAAGTTGCCTAAAAATTTGATGATATCAAGAGCGGCAAATGAAGAGGCTATCATATTAATAGGCCCTGTGGAAGGGGCTTGATATCTTCTATTAATCTCTTTGCACTTATCGATTTGATCCTGGGTAAGATCATTAAAACTCACGAGGTGTTCCTTGCAACAACAACATCCTGATTTTCCTGGAACCACGAGAGGCCCCCACACAGCAATGTCCTCGATATAACCAATATTCATAAAAGGAATGCCATGTTTGATCGAAAAAGTGTTTACTACATCAACAATGTTTTCCTGATCGCCAGAAAGCACAATGAAATCGACATTCTGCAATTCATGAACATTGTCCTTGCTTATAAACTCTTTAATTTCAGTGACTTTAGCTAGAGAAGATCTCTCTTTAAGTCCTTCAGCAAGAGCCGTTGTCTTGTACCTGCCACAGTCAGCCTCTTTGAACATGATCTGTCTGCCCAAATTTGAAAGTTCAATGTGGTCATTATCTACAAGAATAAACTCTCCTACTCCAGCCGTAGCCAACATAACCCCTACAACATTACCTATCCCTCCACATCCAACAATCGCTACCTTTTTACTTGATATTATCCTTTGAATTTTCTCAACCTCAGCACCAGACAATGCATAGAAAAGAAAATTTCTACTATGCCTTTCCTCTCGATCGTAAGAGCCCTCGGGAATAAGAAAATTTCTCAATAAAACATCCAGAGCACCCTGAATGGTCCCTTTTGCATGCCCCGCTCCTTCCAAAAAGCAAGCAATCTCCTCCATATTACGAGATTGCTTCAAAAAAACAGCTGCATCAAGAACACAATCTTGCATTTCTCTTTCCACAATGAGCTGCCTAAGAGATCCAAATCCGAAATGGAGGGTCCCTTCTAAGAAACCTACTCGAACATAGGGTGCCAATATAAATTTTTTCATATTCTATTTCCTCAAACATGCCTCGGAGGCTTCATCGCACTCCGAGGCAA
>JAFEGQ010000003.1 GCA_018239785.1 Verrucomicrobiota bacterium | reverse complement strand
GAAGAGAAATACAAGGCTGAGGACGAATTCTTGGACAAGAAGGCTATTGCCACCATGTTTCCTGATCAAGCTGGAGATGGGGGTTGGGGGATTGTTCAAGCCATCTTTTCTGACTCATTGGGCAACTATAAACGGGCCGATGTCTTTGATTTGGGATGGGAAAAATTGGATGGCAAGGTTCTCAAAGAGGTCTTTGAAGCGTATGGCATCGAGACTCTAAAAATGTTTGAGGAAGCAAAAGGCATAGAAAGGTTATCGGAGGAGATGATTGGAGATGACATGTTCTTTGTCGCACTTTCTATCAAGAATACAGGCCTTCTGAAGGGATTTTATGGAAGAGATATGCCATCGACGAGAGGCTATTTGGTCTTTCAGCATGACAATAAACTCATTTTATTGGTGAATCAAAGGGTCACACTGACGGGCAAGAGCCAGGCTCCTGGCCAGCATGAAGAAGATCTTAAAAATGAACTTCTCAATTTTAAGAAGACTTTCGCATTCGATCTTCTTCCCCCTATCGCTTGCACCGAAAAAGGAACGATGACGGAGGCAAATCCTTGATTAAATCGTTCAATAGTTAAATTATAGATTATAATTTCTTTTTGTATTTATTTATAGTAAGCTCCGTGCGGAAAAGATAAATTTAAGAGCTTGATATGATCGATTCGTCAAATATTTTTTCAAGTCAATTTGCTCCAAATTATTTATCCATAGATGCTCACAAAAAATTTAATGAGTGGGCTCTTCAACAAACGAGCGATCCTAACGCTCAAGAAGCGTTTCATGAGAAAATTTCCCGCCTTGAGCGTTATCTGCACACCCTCTCCCAGCGTCCTCCTATGTCCCTCTCTTCTCGCGTTCTTTGCCCAGTACCTCTCGTAGCTGTTCCCCTTTGGCCAAACAACACAAAGCGGCCTCAGTGTCGTTCGGTGGAAGTGCTGCTTTGCGACGCCTCTTCTCACAGGCCCTATTTGGCGCTGCAATCTACTGTGGACATCCTCACGAAAGTCTCCTCCTTCTGGGATGAGAAGATTGCGATACGAGGTTGCGAGTTTTCGTGCCACTTCTTGGTCCAAGGCACGCTGGATGTCGCCTCTTTGTCCTACAACCCCTCCCAGTCTGATGTGCAGACATGGCTATCTTTTAATTTTTCCGCATCTCCGAAGGAGATTTCCATCGAATATGCTATTTTTGCAGAAGCAAGATCCTATGCTTCTCAATTTTTTCTTGAAGTGACCAACGACGATTATGTGCAAGCGATCAAAAAAATCGCGGAGCAACCTCTTAATGCCATGGAGCTACAGTCTAGGAAAACCGAACTTCTCTCCTCATTTGATCCCTCTCTCAAGCTCGTATTCATCAGTGAAGAAAAAAAACATGTCCTTGCTTTTGAGCCTTTGACAGGAGAGCCGATTGTTTACCTTTGCGCTGAAGATCTTCCAGAAGGCTCCAGAGTGGGTATCTGGGCAGAGGAAGACAAGGTTTTAATGCGTAGCTATCTAGAGCAAGAAGTCAATAACGCCACATCGTCTAAGTGTTTAGAATGGCATCACAACGCTTGGGAAGCTTGCAGCAAAGAAGAGTATGAAACACTTGAGAGGTTACCTTATAAATTTCGTATGTTGATGTTCGATCCGATACCAGAACAGGAACAGCGCAGTGCCATGCAGAAACAAAAGGCCATTGCAGAACATGTGGAGCATTATTATCAGATATCAAAAATGAGCTTAAACAATGCGTATAGGAGAGAGAAAGAGCGCCTCGCCCCTCCCGATGGCTCTGAGCTCTCCGAACAGCCCAAAAAAGTCGAGTCGTGCGGCACTCTGAGCCGCCTTGCCATGATCGTGGGAGGAGCTGCGATTATCTGTCTTTTTAACTACTCGATGGATAAGCTGAGTCGCAAAATCAAATCTTTGATCAAGTCAAAGCCGTCTCTCTCTTAACTGAGGAGAGAGCGCCGCTTCCTCTTTTTTCGGGTCGGCTTTCCGTCTCCTTGACCACCTAATACTTCATGCAAGTTCTCAATAGCAATGAAGGCTTTGGGATCTTCGCGCAAGACAAGCGCTTTGAGTTCTGCGAGTTGCAGACGTTCGACAATCACGTAGAGCATTTCTTGCTCGTTGCCACTATAGCCCCCACGTCCGTACAGAACTGTCACGCCAAGCCCAAGCTCATGGACGAGTTTTTTTGCCAGTTTTTCAGAATGGGCGCTGAGGATACGGACCGCTTTGGTTTCATCAAGTCCCACAATGACCGTGTCCATGATTTTGTAAGCGATGATATAGGTCATGAAAGAGCGCAAAGCGGAGTGATAATCGCTCTCGACGAGGCCGCTGATCGCGAAGATAAAAATGTTGAGGAAGAAGACCACCTGTCCTACGGTATAGCCCCGATTGCGGCTGACGATGATGGCGAGAATTTCAGTGCCATCAAGCGCTCCTCCCATCCGAATCACAAGACCCGTTCCAATCCCTAAAAGCAACCCGCCAAAGACGATCACCTCAAGAACATCTCCTTGAAAAGGGGGGGTCCATTCGAGGACAAAGCTCCACACTGCTAACAGAAACAAGGCAACGAGCATGTGCCCCACAAAGCGCTTGCCCACTTGTTTGAGAGCTAACAGGATGAAAGGGAGGTTAAGGATAATCAAAAAATAGGGGAGCAGTTGCTGCCCGAAGATCGAGGAGAAAATCATCGAAATACCGACGACGCCGCCATCGATCAAGTGGGCGGGGGCTAAAAAACATTTTAAGGCTACTGCGACCAAAAAGGCGCCAACGGCCGTCCACAAGAAGGCGATAATATGGCCGATCAAGGTGCGGGGTTTCATGCCGATGGAGTACATGAGACCAGGATAACGAGATGACTTGATAAAGGAAAGAGAAATCTTAGGCCCGCAGTTTGGGGCCCTTGAAAGTGAAGTGATCGCGAGAGACGGGACTTGAACCCGCAACTTCCGACGTGACAGGCCGGTGCTCTAACCAATTGAACTACTCCCGCATAAAGTAGTCGTAAAATTTACTGGGCACAACAGGATTCGAACCTATGACCCCCTGCTTGTAAGGCAGGTGCTCTAACCAGCTGAGCTATGCGCCCTAAGAATTTAGCAAAAAAAACGAATTTCGGGAAACCTCCCTTGCAGCTGCGCAGATTTCTCTGCGTTCAATGGAGACAACCCGAAACTCGAGACCAGAATGTACGCGTTGGTAGAATTTGCGACAATGACAAACTCAAGAAGCGTAGCTCTTTTTCGCTTTGGAGAGGCGTGAAACAAGGGCAATCAAAGGTAAATTGAGTAAAAATCCGGGAATGAGAGCAGGGATGGTGATGGGGGTGGGGACAAGGGGCCAAAGAGCTGCGACAAGCCCTCCGTAAACCATCCCAAAGATCGCCCCCGCTCTGTTCGTTTTTTTATCGTAAAGGGCGAGGAGTAAAACAGGACCAAAGGTACTCCCTAATCCCGACCAAGAGTAAAAAACAAGTTCCATCACTGTGGAGCCGCTCAACACTGCAATCAAATAGGCGATCACGCTGATGAGAAGGACAGCGCTTCGAGAGGCCCAAAGTTGCTCTTTAGGGGGCGCTTTTTTGCGCAACACTCTGTGGTAGAGGTCCTCTGCGAGGACAGAGACTAAGACGATGATCTGGGAGTCGATGGTCGAGATGGTAGCGGCTAAAATCGCACATAAAACGATCCCAGCGAGAAAGGGGTGAAAGAGACTTTTTACCATCAACACAAAGACGAGCTCTGGATTGGAGGGGGAAGAGGGAAAATAGGCAACTGCTGCTGCTCCTACCAAGGTGGCTGCAGCTAAAGAGAGCGTTTGCCAGCTCATTCCGAGCCATTTCGATTTGACGAGCTCTGCAGGGTCCCGAATACCCATAAATTTCGTGAGAATGTGGGTTTGTCCGAAATAGCCAAGGCCCCAGCCAAAGGTGATCAAAAACACTTGAACCAATGCATTTCCTTGTTCTGGCCAAAGGGACCAAGAGAGGGAGCGGAGAGAGGAGCCGTTTGCAATGGCGCTGAAGCCCCCTTCATGCATGAGAGCCACCAGCGGAACCATGATGATGACCGCAAGGAGGAAAAGAGCCTGAAAGAAGTCAATCCAACAGATCGAGACAAAACCGCCCACCGTCACATAGATGATCACGACCAACATCGCGACTGCCATTCCTAGATCGGGATGAATCCCCAGCACAACATCAAAGAGATATCCCATTCCGACCAGCCCCGCAGAGACGTAGACGGTAAAAAACAGCAGGGCGAGCGGAGCACTTAAAGCGCGCAAGGTGCCATGCGGGTCTTCAAAGCGATTGGTGAAAAAGGTTCCTAATGTGACCGCTGCATACCTCTCCGTTTCTCTTCGCAGTCGAGGCGCGACCAATTGCCAGTTGAGAAACATCCCCAAGAGCAGTCCAATCGCTGTCCAAATTTGGACCCCTCCAAATAAAAAAATGCTTGCCGGGTAGGCCATGAACAGCCAACTGCTCATGTCACTTGCGTGCGCTGAAAGGGCGGTTACATAGAAATTGAGCGAACGCCCCCCCAAGACAAATTCTCCCCCATTTTTTGATCGGCGATAGGTGAGAAAGCCAATGATCAAAAGGCAGGCAAAGTAGAGGGCAAAGGCGAGTGAAATTTCAAAGGTCATTAAGGCAATATACAGCTTTTTGCAGACCTCTGTCACTATTTCGTCAATTTTTCAGATTAGGTATACACATATTAGACCTCTTTCGAAATTGATGAGGAGAGCGAAAGCATGAGGTTAGCAAGTAGAAGTCTCGGGCTGCTCGTTTGCACTGCGTTGGCACTTGCGCAAAAGTCGCAGAACCAGCAGATATGCTGCTCATTCCCGAGAAGTCGGGATTGTTCGCAAAATCACAAATTCATAACCCCAATTCCCAGTTGTAAATTCCTGCGATCAGATT
>JAFEGQ010000039.1 GCA_018239785.1 Verrucomicrobiota bacterium | reverse complement strand
TTTCCCGCCACCACTCCCTCTTCTCTTGCCTCAATGCTGTTGGCATACCCACCTCTTGTTTGTGAAAATCACAAGGGTGCCATAACCCGAACACGCTAAAAAGATGGGCTTGTTAGACGCTTACGTTTTCTGACTATTACCGGGTTATCCAAGATTTAATGACCTACTCTGAGACCCATTTTCCCAGAGAAGAAGCGGGTCTCATCATCGATAAGTTGCAAGATCTCCTCGATGAGCTGGTCCCGAGATTTATGGACATGTATCGGGAGAGCATGACCAGCCATCCCACCCCAGAAATTGCCCAAGAGATCGAGTTGATCCACTACCTTTTAGGGGGATTGCCAGAAGAGACTTTTGCGTTTTATTCCTCAGCCTTCTCTGAAGAGAGTCAGGAATATAGCTCATTTTACGATTGGGATATTAGCTGTTGTCGTAAAAAAAAGAGTAAACCCAAACCTCCCGCTCCTAGCAGTGTCCCGACGCAGCCACAGCCGCAATCGATCGACTGGACTTTGTCCATGATTCACTTGGCTAAGGGTCAGGCGTTTAATGAACTCCTTCTTTACAACGCCGCCATAGAATCGCTCACTCAAGCGATCCGTCTCAATCCCCGATCTGAGGAGGCCTACATTGAGCGCGCCTACGCCTATTTTGAGCTCGGAGAGATCGAATTGGCTTTGAAAGATCATCAGAAATACAAGGTGCTCACAACGATCACTCTTTTCACTGTTCCTGTGGGCAGGCAGACGCCCACTTGTCATCCAGTTTTTCAAGCCTCTTTGTCCATTGAAGAGTTCAATAGAGGTTTGCACTTGGGGATGCTCGAAGGGGTTGCTTTGGGGCTTGCCGATTTTGTTCCCTCTACTCTGAGCTGTTTGCGAGGGATTGCACATGGCCTTTGGTCTTTTGCCTGCTCTCCCCAGGAGGTCACGCGAGAGATCGGCGCCGCTGCAGTGGAGCTGATGGAGTATATCAAGACCCATAGCACCCATGAGAATTTCGGACTCTTCCTCCCTGAAGTGCGAGAGTTATGCGAGCAATGGGATCTCCTTTCAGATAGAGCTAGAGGCCATCAGATGGGGTACATCATTGGCAAATATGGCATGGAGATCTTGATTCCAGGAACCACCTTAAAAGCCATCGGCAAGTATCGCCTCTTGAAGCGAGCCAATACCCTTCTCACCCTCGAGTGTTGTGAGGCTGCAGGGGCCAAACGAGCGGCAATTCTTCAAGCAAGCGCCAAACGTTTTTCCAAGAGGCAAGCGCTGGTTGCCGAGATAGCTACTAAGGGCAAAATTGTGCCCCAAAATCCGAATGTAATCCCTCATGTTCTTGCTAAACATCATGTAGCTTGGTAAGCGTCTAATGAGCCCATCTTGGAAAAGATTCGATCTATCGGGTGTTTGAACGGCTGAGGAGCCATTGATCAGGGAGGAGCTCGTCGAGGTGCTGGGCGCTGTGACTCATGAATCTGCGC
>JAFEGQ010000038.1 GCA_018239785.1 Verrucomicrobiota bacterium | reverse complement strand
GCGCAGATTCATGAGTCACAGCGCCCAGCACCTCGACGAGCTCCTCCCTGATCAATGGCTCCTCAGCCGTTCAAACACCCGATAGATCGAATCTTTTCCAAGATGGGCTCATTAGACGCTTACCAGAAAACCGAAAGCACTGACTCGCTAAAGCGATAGGAAAAGCATAGCCAACAGTTTCAAAGTTCCACGACGCGGTGGGAAAGTCCTTTTGGAGCGCAGGATTGCCATCCACGTATTTTAAAGCTGTAGATGCAACGAGCTTCCTAAAAAACTGACAGGCCATCTCGTTGATCGCTGCCGCCTTTGTGGAGGTCTCGACCCAGTAAGCTTGGTAACCAGGATATTTTCTCGTATATTCAATCTGTTTTTCAAGAAAAGGATATTCTCCACGGTAGGTCCAGTGAAGATAACCTACATAAACGCGATTGCGGATGCATTCATACTCGGTGACATGATGCCAAGCTTTATCAAGGCAGACAGGGCAATCAAACTTAGGATCCTTCCCATGCCCGCTAATGCTAGGAAGATCTCTTAATCCTAGACGACGTAACTGCTCCCTTTGTGCCTTAGAGAGAAAGGGGCTATCTTCCAACACGCATTCCCAACAGATGGAATCCGAGTCCATCCACCAAGTGCAATTAACTCCTTTCCTATTCAGATCAGTGACGTAATCTGCGTATTCATCCCAATATTCATCAAGCCCAGACCAACAATAATCTCTCGCTTGTACTCTTTGCGGAATGTGTTCCGCTCCCCTTTCCCCTCCCCCAATCGTTGTGGGACTCTGTGCATGAAGGACAACAACTCCAAAGATCAAGCAAAGGCAAAAAGTCGCAAGTCTCTTCATAAACCGCCTCTCTCAAAGTAGTGACATCTGAGGATGGCGAGAAGGAATGTAAAACTCAAGATCTAAACATGGGATGATGAGGGGGTCTTGGGACCCCCTCATCATCCCCACCTTTTCCCCTTGCAATGCTTCCGAAGAAATTATATGCTTTTTTCCCTCAATGGATGGGGGACTTAATATGTCGAACAATCAAAGCGTTTCCGAAGCCACCACGTGGAAAAGTCAGGCGGGATTTATTTGGTCGCTGATCGGCTCTGCTGTAGGATTTGCTAATATCCTCAGTTTCAGCGCGCAAGTCTACAAAAATGGAGGCGGCGCTTTCCTCATCCCCTATTGCATGGCCCTTTTCATCCTGGGAATCCCTCTATTGATCTTAGAGGGGATCGTGGGACATCGGATGAAAGCCCCCCTTGTCTCCTCTTACGGCAGTGTGTGGGGAAAAATGGGAAAAACATTGGGGTGGCTCGCTGTGTTGGCGTGCCTGTCAATTGGGGGTTTTTACATCGTCCTCACCAGTTATTCGGTAGCCTACACCTATTTTTCAGCCGCCAATATGATCCCCGAGGATTCAAAAGCTTTTTTCGTCCATTCTTTCCTAAAAACCACCTCCAATATTAAAGACTTTGGACAAATTTCTCTCCCCGTTGTCTTCTCCACCTTAGCGGTAGCAGTTGCGACTTGGCTGATCTTAGCCCGCAATGTCAGAGACGGCATTGAGCGCATTTGCTCCATTTTCATGCCTTTGCTCGTTGTGATCATGACCTGCTTTGCCATCATTGTAGGTTTTTTGCCAGGCGGGATAGAAGGATGGATCTACTATCTGAAACCAGATTTTACAAAATTATTTGATATCTGTTTGTGGAGAGACATCTTTGGACAGCTCTTTTTCAGCTTGTCTTTGGGCTTAGGGATTATCGTCGGGTATTCTCGGCATACGGGGCAAAAAATTAACGTCCCCAAAGCCATGATGCAGGTGGCTGTAGGCGATTTTATCGTCTCTTTTATCGCGGGAGCTGCGATTTTTGGGTGTTTAGCGCATGTCAGCTACATCCAACAGATCCCCTTTGCCTCCATCCTCACAACCGACTCAACGTTTGAAATCGGATTCATTGTCTTCCCCCAAATCTTTAAATTTTTCGGCCCCGTGCTGGGGCCATGGGTGGGTGTCACCTTTTTCATCTGCATTTTTATCGCTGGGATTACGGGGGTCTTTTCCATTGTGGAGAGCATTGCAGGGAATATTGAAGTGGAATTTCAGACATCCCGCAAGCGGGCGGTGTCTGTAGCCCTTTTAGCTGTGACTTGCGTGGCGATTTTATTCTGCATGGGCAACGCCTCTTACTTGCTTGATGCTCTTGTGCCAATGGTCATGGGGACGAACATGCTGATCGGCGGCTTAGCCTTGATCATTGTGTTTCAATATGCCTCCCCTCTCATCAAAAATGATCCTGTCTGGATGAAAGGACAGCGACTGCACCCTTATGGGTTTTGCCTGGGGTACATTGCCCCTGTCTTGTTGGGGACCATTTTAATCGGCAATCTTTCGCAAGAATTTCAATCCTTTGATGTGGCCAAAGGGGTTCGTTGGACATGGTTTTTGTTGGCTTTGTGCAGTGCCTGGATTCTCCCGCGCATCGGGGAATGGAGCGCAAAGGCGCAAAGTCACAAAAACGCAAAGATGAATATTGAAACCTCTTAGATCAGACGGCAATCTTGGATCATCATCTCGACGAGCACCTCCACATCCCGCTCGTCGACATCGATCCATTTGAAGAGCGGCTCTTTGCGAAACCAGGTGAATTGCCGTTTCACATAGTGGCGTGAGGCCTGTTTAAAATCGCTCATGAACTTTGCAAAATCCTCTTCAGTTCTTTCAGAGTCGAGATAAGCAAGCGCCTGTTTGTAGCCAATCGCGTGGCAAGCTGCTCGATTATCGCGCATCCCCTGCTCACAGAGCGCCTCGGTCTCTGCGAGCAATCCCTCTTCCACCATCTGCTCGCACCGCTCTTCGACCCGCTCATAGAGGATGGACCTGGGGCGATGGATAAACCAAGCGCGAAAAGCGCCCCTCACCGCCACCTCTCTCCCCTGCCAAGAATGGGCACTCACCGGGAGCCCCGTCAGCTGAATGATTTCAAGCCCCCGCACAATCTTCTGCCGATCATGCACCGTAATCGAGCTGGCATAATCGGGATCGATCCGTAGGAGCTGTTCATAAAGGGCCTCAGGGCCTAAGACCCCGAGAGCCTCTTCCAAAGAGCGGCGCACATCGGGAACAGAAGGAGGGCCAGAAGGGGGACCATAGAGAAGCGAGTGAATATAAAAACCAGCGCCCCCCACGACAATGGGAAGTTTCCCGCGCGCTTGGATCTCTTCGATCGTTTGCTGGGCTGTGTAGTAGTAATCGACTACGCTAAACGAAGCGTGGATAGGGCAAACATCGATTAAATGGTGGGGCACCCGTCTCCGTTCAAGGAGGGTTGCCTTAGCCGTTCCGATATCCATCCCTTGGTAGATTTGCATCGAATCAGCACAGACGATTTCTCCCTGCAAACTTTCAGCCAAGAGCAAAGACAATGCAGTTTTGCCACAGCCCGTAGGACCTGCCAAAAAGACAATCCTCGGAGGCTGTCTGGCCTCCTGAATGAACAGCCCCGCCTCCTTGGGCTGGCGCAAGTGAGAGGAGGCTCGAATCAGACGCTCCTTTAAAGATTTCAAAGGGCCGCAATCGCCTCTTTTTCAGTTTTATAGAGATGCAACACGCGATCAAAGCCAGCCATTTTGATCACCTCCATCACGTCAGCATTGACCGCACACACCGCCATTTTTCCCCCTTCTGCTCCAAGACGCTTGCCCGTTGTCAGCAAAAGGCGCATCCCAGCGCTACTGAGGTAATCGACCCTTTCAAAACAGAGCAAAAGCTTGCGCGTTCCCCCGTCAATAATCGCACTAATTTTTCGCTCGAGAATGGGCGACGAGGCGGCGTCAAGCCGACCATCTAGATGGAGAACAAAAATCTCCCCTTCTTGGTTTTCGGTCACTTCTACTGTCATCAAACTCCTCCTCCTAGGTGATACCCAAGTGACCTGAAGCATTGATTTTGGGCAGCGTCAAAGCCCCAAAACCAATCCTTCAGGTCAGTTGGGTATAAACCAGATTATAGGAGGCGCAAGCTAAACCACAAGTGGTATACCCAAATAACCTGAAAATTGGGAATCAGCAAAAATCAAGCTCCTAGATGCACCAGCTGCAAGAGACGCGAGAGTTCTCACATCGAACCTGTTGCGGTCAGTGAATCTAGGAGCTTCGTTGAAATCCAATTTCAATTTAAAAAATGGATTGGGTGTACAGCTAAAGAATCCTCTTTCTGGAGTTAGAGCTTATGCGCTCCCTGATTGGAAATCCTCTCCAATAACCACACGCCAAATGACGTGTGGAATCGATGCAGAGCTCGATTCAAGCAACCAGAGGGACTTTACCTTACCGAGCCTCCTATTGAGGCTCGTTTTTGAGGAGAAGTTTATTTTAAACTTCTTCTTCAAAAGAGGCATCGGCATCAGCTTCTGCCGGCGGTGTCGCTTCAGGTTCTTGTTCTTCGTCGATCACATCGATCCGAACGCGACAGCTATGACGCGCTGCAGCTGTTGCTGCAATCGTACGAATGGCTTGAATAGTGCGCCCTCCGCGTCCGATGACGCGTGAGAGATCTTCTGATGCGGCTCGAACCTCAATAAACAATCTCCCATCGACATCGCGCATATCGACGCGCACTTCTTCTGGGTGTTCTACGAGGTTTTTAACAATGTATGCAATGAACTCGTCCATGGTCTCCGTGCAAACGTTCCGTTGAAAGCTGGTCTGTGATTATGCCATGATGACACTTAAGACGCAACGAAAAAGCCTTAAATTCTATGCAAGATCCTGAAATTACCCTGCTCCATTGCCGCACACATAACCTCAAAAATGTCTCCCTGTCCCTGCCAAAAAATCAATTACTCGCCCTAACGGGGGTCAGTGGTTCGGGCAAATCTTCTCTCGCCATTGACACCCTTTACGCTGAAGGACAACGGCGTTACATGGAGAGTTTGGGGCACAAACGGGCCTTGCCGCGTGCCGATGTCGAGCGGATCTGCCATCTTAGCCCCACCATTGCGATTTCGCAGCATCAGGTCGTTTATGACCAGCATCAAACTCCCGCCCACATCGTCGAGATCTACGATCTTTTGGCGCTTCTTTTGGTCCAAATGGGCACTTTTCATAGCCCGACGACGGGACTTCCTTTGAAACGGGACACCCCGCCTCAAATGGTCGAAAAGCTCTTGCAAAAGCATCCTGAAGGGACTCCTCTACAGATTCTCGCCCCGATCAGAGGAGGGCCCTTGAGAGAAATTGTTGAGCAAATGGAAAAAATGGGTTACACACGCGCTCGGATCGACAACAAGATATTTGACATCTCTTCTGATCCCCTCCCTGAGGAAGGCCTTCTCGATATCATTGTTGACCGCCTCGTCCTCAAATCCAACTCAAGATCTCGTTTAAGCGATTCGATGCGATTAGCGCTTGAATTAGGAAGAGGCCGTTTGATCGCTTTAACTCAAGAGGAGGAACATTTTTCTCTAGATTACTATTGCCCTGCTGCCGATCTCACCTACCCCAAGATAACGATCAAGGACTTTCGCCCTCTTCAGCCAAGCGCGCTTTTTTTGCGCCTTCAGGGAGAAAATATCTCTGATCTGATCCGATGCACTCCCCCTCAACTGCTCAATCTCTCGAAAACCTGGAACCTTGGAGAGCCTCTTGCCAGCGAACTTTTGCCTCGCATCCAAACGATGCTCCAAACGCTCATTGATCTCGCTTTAGAAGATCTTCCTCTCGACTGCCCTGGTCCCCACCTCTCCTTAGGGCAAGCCCAGCGGCTCCAAATCGGAGCTGAGCTCTCCTCAGACCTCTCGGGCATTCTTTACATCTTGGATGAACCCACACGGGGGCTCCTTCTGCCGCAAGTGGACAAGCTCATTGCCCTGTTGCAGCGGCTCAAAGACAACGGCAATACCCTTTTAATCGTGACGCACCATCCAAAACTCATTGCTGCGAGCGATCATGTGATTGAAATGGGGCCAGGCGCTGGCATTCATGGGGGAGAGGTCATCTTTGAGGGGCCCTATCCCCTGCTGCTCAAATCAAATACCCCTACAGGACTCTATCTCTCCAAACGAAAAAAAATAAAATTAGGCGTTCTTCATCTCGTAGAAACGTTTCCCAACATAAACGACGCCCCTGTTGTGCGAGTGGACCAAAGTCCTATTGGGAGAAATCTTCGCTCGCTGCCTATCTCCTACATTGGAGCTTGGGCCAGCATTCGGGCCCTTTTCGCACAAACACCTCTTGCTCGCGCCCGCGGATTGACAGCGTCCCATTTTAGTCTCACGAAAAAAGGGGGGCGCTGTGAGGGGTGTGAGGGGCTCGGGGTCCAACGCTTAAAAATGGGGTTTTTGCCCGATATCTCCCTTCCCTGTCCTCTTTGCGCGGGGAAGCGGTACAATTTTGAGACCCTCCAAGTGACCTGGAAAGGAATTGCGATCGACGAGCTTCTCAACTTCACCTTTGAACAAGCTCTCGATCTCTTTGAAGCTGCAAATCTTAAAAACTCTCTTCAGCTCGCCGTCAATGTAGGACTTGGGTATCTCCAGCTTGGGCAACCCTTTACCACCCTCTCGGGAGGCGAAATGCAGCGGCTCAAGCTCATCGCCGACCTCGCCCACCCCGCCAAACAACCGACCCACTATTTCGTCGAAGAACCCTCCACCAGTCTTCACCCTCAAGACCTCGACTTTCTCCTCCAAGCGCTGCAGCAGCTCGTGGTGCAAGGGCATCATGTGTGGATCACTGATCCCAATTTGCCAGCGCTCCTTTAAAGGAATAATAGCGTTGGCAAGATAATTAAAAAATTATTCTTGTTTTTATCTTGCCGCCGCAGGCGATCCTGCATATCCTGTTTGCTTCAATTTTATTTATATCGAGGTAATTGCAAAACTAGAGAAAAAGGCGATTTTTCGGGTGTTGAGCAGAGGTTGATATGATCAACCCCCGAAAAATCGCCTTTTTCTCTAGTTTTGCAATTACCTCTATGTTCTCATGCGTAAAAATAACATTCGGCGGTAGCACTAGCGATAAGAGAATCGTGGAACAAGCTTTTAGCAACGCAAATTCCAAGGCCAAAACACTTGAAGAAAAGATTGTGTTTTTTAATGAAGGGATTATTTCTATGCAAAAAAAAGAAATTAAATTTTACGGCATAGAAGAAGAAAGCTTTATAAAGCAAACTAGGTCGGAGAGAAGAAAATCGTACTGAGTGCCACGGCAAAAACAGATGTCAGCGCCGCAACTGTAAAAAATCATGCAGCTAAGCAACAAGTTAAAGAAGGGATTGTTTCTATAGAAATAAATAATCCAGAAAACCAAAAATTTTACTGCGTGAAAACGGAGAAATTTATAGAGAAAACTGAGGTCGGAGAGAAGAAAATCGTACTCAATGCAACGTGCGAAGGCAACCCCAGCATTGAAGCTGTAAAAATTTATTTTACTCAGCAAGTCGGTCCATCCCAAGAAAAACTCTCTTTG
Source organism: Verrucomicrobiota bacterium (assembly GCA_018239785.1). GTDB lineage: Bacteria > Chlamydiota > Chlamydiia > Chlamydiales > JAFEGQ01 > JAFEGQ01. Next base: position 1,885 of record JAFEGQ010000038.1, on the reverse strand, counting down.
ACGCAAGGCGAAGCCAAAACATTAAAATCAGCTATTACCAGCTATACAAGACTCGGCCGTGTGAAAAAAGGCTTCCTCGCTTTTGCTGGGATTGCTGCAATCGCAACAGGCATCGCATTTGCGAAGGGGCGTCTCCGTCCTACGCAAATTAAACTAGCTGCCGCCTTAACACCTATCTCTCTCGTAGGGGCAGGAGTAGCTAACTTTGGCGAAAACGCAAGAGCCAAGAAAGCAGCTTCTGCTCTCCAAGAAAACGACGACGAGTAAGCTCCGCACATGCCCCCGAAGAATTCTCTTCGGGGCTTCTTTCCCCTGATTTTTCTCTGTGCTCTCTGTGTCTTCTGTGGTAAAAATCTTATTTTCTTACCTTTGGATAACACCAAGAAAGTTCTCCAATTGTGCTTTTCACCCCTCTGCAATAAACTGCCCTCCAATTCCCACTGAAGGAAGTTGACATGGCAGACTCTACGAACAGTGTATCGCCTATCCCCTCTGACTTCCCACAAAAGTTGACACGCCGGCTCAATGTCCTCGATCTTGAAATGCAAAAATTAACGCAACAAATTCATCGACAAAGCTTCTTTCAAGTCAGCCAAGGAACTCTTGAGAAGATTGAACAAATCACCGTTCTTCTCCCCCCAGAATCCCTCTCTAACGGCATCTCACCTTTGACCCACCACACCCAAGAGAAAACCGATGTGCAAATTCTCTACGAAATCGCCGACACAGATTATTGGAGCCTTTTGTCTCCTCTGCTTCCCCAAGAAAAAAAAGCGATTACCCAGCTTCAAACAGTGTTCACTTTACAAAAAAAAAGATTTGAGGAGGTTAATGCAAAAATAAAAAAATCATTTGAAAATAACGCGTATTTTCAAGATATTATTAAAAAAAAATTAGATACCAACCTCTCTGCGTTTCTTGAGGTCAAGACTCGCCTCACAGAAGGCAAGTTCCTTACAGCGCAACAACTCCTCGAGTTCGATATCATTCTTCAGCAAACATTCTCAAATTACACGCCTGAAAAAAAAACCATCAATGGATTTCCAGTTTTCCAAGGCTCTACTCCTCTTGCCAAATCCGAAGTGAAAAAATGGATAATCGATCTCAGCACACAAGAACAGAGGCTAAAAGACATCTTTAAAAGTTTAGGCACCTTACTCCTAAGAGCGAAACAAGCAGCTCCCTCCTCCCCTCCCGAAGAGGTCTCCACTCCTACTGACCTGCAGCAAAAAGGGGCAGAAGCTTTTCTCAAGGCCGATCAATTGGAGGCTGAGCTTCCCAAGTGGAAACGGCTGCAAGCGCTTGGAATTGTCCTTTCTGCCTGTGGAGCCAGCGCCTTCATGAGTGTCGTTCTCATCCGCTTCCGCCTCTTACAAAAGGGGTTAGAGGGATTAAAAGAGACCCGTTTGGCAGTTTTATCGCAACCCTTAAGTCGTTTCTTAGATAAGGGAACCGCTTTTCTGACAAAGATCAACACCTCGTCGCTTTTTGCCTTCTCCAGCTTCTTTCCAATCTTCACTTTATCCCTGACGATGCTCGCCGTTAATGGTAAAAGAAGCTCTCAAAATCAGGTTTGGAATCAAAGAATTCAAGGGATTATCGCTTATTATCAACAAGTTAAGCTCAATCACATCAATAAACCGGAGTTATCCCGTTCTGCGACTCTTATTGAAATTAAAGCTATTGCCCCAGAAAACCTCCTATTAAAAACACTCATCGAACATTATTCTTCTACTATTAAGTAGTATCTCACCCTTTAATCAGGGCTTCCGCATGAAGATTTTCGTTGATGGTTGAGGACTAAAAGCGCGATGATGCCTCTCTTATTTTTCCACGAAGGAGGTACAATGTCCTGCACTATGTCGACGACGTCTATCATGATCGC
>JAFEGQ010000037.1 GCA_018239785.1 Verrucomicrobiota bacterium | reverse complement strand
CTATTCTGCTCCAATGCGCGCAAGCGCAAGAGCAGCCCGAGACTTCTACCTTACTTACCTTTATGCCAAGTGCCAGCCACCTAATCTTGACAACTGACATGATTGAATTTCGAAAGAGGTCTATTGGGTATAGCAGCTGCTGTTCCACTGCATCATTTGGCCTGCCTAACGCAATGTCTACATAGTGCTCCATCGAAATCGAATAGCCGAACTGACCGAGCTCTTCTATTTCGACCTGATTTGCTAGCTATTCGCTGTCGATGAGGACCCCATCGCAATCGAAAATGATCACATCATACGCCATAATCACCTGATAGGGAAGGAGATGCTCAGGGCGGGACTCGAACCCGCACGGGATTGCTCCCAAGGGATTTTAAGTCCCTAGTGTCTACCGATTCCACCACCCGAGCGGGGGAAGAGAACAATTTACCCGTTTCCATCGAAGAGGTCAATGATGGAAACGGGCTAATAACGCTATTCTTCGTCGGCTTCCCGTTCCTCTTCTCTTTCGCTAGCCAAACGCTTAATGAAACGAGGGGCGCTTGTAATCCCCAACTCTTCCACCGTCGCCTGCAGTTGCTCTTGAGAAGGTTCTATAGGAGGCGGCAAGGGAGAATCCTCTTCTAGCTGAGCAGGGAGAGGAGGGACTTCTTCTTGCTGCATCGCCATCATTTCCTTATAACGGCTGATGCTTTCGCTAATTAACGTCGTCGGAGGAGGCAATAGAGAACTCGTCGCTCGCATGCGAGGAATCGCTTCTTGTACCGAAGAGGAAGCGGGGGCTTCCACTCCCTCCTCGTCTTTTCCATCTTTGCGGCGACGGCGACGGCGACGCTCTTTCTTTTTGTCCCCTTTGACCTCAACGTCCTCTTTCTCTTCCTTTTCTTTCTCTTCTTTCCTGCGCTTCACCTTGCTCGGTTCGGCTTTTGGAGGTGCCTCTGGAACAGAGGCAAGCTTGAGCATCATGCGCGTCTCGCGCACCTCTAACACTTCGTAATCTGAAACAGGGACAAGGAAATTCTTCGGACGCTCTAAAGAGCGGAAAAAGAGGGCATGCCCAAAGGCAACGATTTCAATAGCATCAACAAAATACTCCTCTTGTCCGGCAGCTTTGCTGTTTCGGACAACGAGTTTGCATCCCTCTCGGGGAGTCACAATACTTTCGATAATAGGTTCGCGTGTAAAATTCACGGTTTTGACCTGCTTGTTGAACAAGGGCGCCTGAAAAGAGTGCTCTAGCTGTCAAAGGATCAGAGTGAGACATCCAACCTCGCGCACTTGCGATGTTTCTGCCTGCGGTAGCTGCTCTTTTGTTGAGAGAGAGGACGCCGCAGATAAGTTTTCGCCCTCTCTTCGAGTTCCCGTGTCCCTTGTAGGGGCGCTGCCACAAGGGTTTTCACCACCATTTTAAGCGGGTTAGGGATTGATGGGAATCTCTTATTTCGCTACTGAAGCGATATAGAACAGGAGGTCAACGACCCTTGCTGCATAACCCATCTCGTTATCATACCAAGAAATTAACTTAAAAAAGCGATCATTTAAGGCGATGCCCGCTCCCCGATCGAAAATGGAAGAGAGGGTGCTCCCAATAAAATCGGAAGAGACCACAGGATCTTCGGTGTAACCTAAAATTCCCTTCATCGCCCCCTCGCTTGCCGCCTTCACACTTTCGCACAGAGCTTCGTAACTCGTCGACTTGGTCAGGCGCACTGTCAGATCGACAACAGAGACATCGGCCACAGGGACGCGAAACGCCATGCCTGTCAATTTTCCTTCAACTCCGGGAATACAAAGGGCAACCGCCTTAGCAGCTCCCGTAGAAGAGGGGATAATGTTTTGGTAAGCGCCCCTACCGCCACGTAAGTCTTTTTTCGCAGGACCATCTACTGTCGGCTGGTTCGCAGTGACCGCATGCACCGTGGTCATCAACCCCTCTTCGATGCCAAACTCATCCAAAAGAACTTTTGTAAGAGGAGCCAGACAATTGGTGGTGCAGCTGGCATTGGAGACAATCAAATCAGAAGGGCGGTAGGTTTTCTCATTGACCCCCATCACAAATGTAGGGACGCCTCCCCCTTTTGCAGGAGCCGTGATGATCACCCGCTTAGCACCTGCCTTTAAGTGTCTTTCGGCAGACTCTTGATCGGTAAAAAGCCCTGTCGCTTCAATCACAAAATCGACTTCGAGCTCTTTCCAAGGCAAATTGGCGGGATCTTTTTCAGCGTAGACAGGGATCTTATCTTTGCCGACGATCAGGGCCTTCTCTTCTCCCCTCACCTGGTCGGGAAAGGTTCTATGGGTGGAGTCATACTTGAGCAAGTAGGCGAGGCTTGTCGCAGGAAAAAGGTCATTGATGGCCACCACCTCCACTTTCCTTTTTTCCCCAAGAAGGCGAAAAACCAAGCGGCCAATGCGACCAAATCCATTAATTGCAACTCTGAGGGTGGACATCACTTACTCCTTACCGATTTCTTGCTACAGGATCATAAGAACTCCGTAGAAGAAAGTAAAGAGCTGGGATGTCACCCTCAGCAGCTTTTACATTATTAAAAGAAAAAATCGCCGTTAAAAGCGGCGACTTTCTAGGTCATACTAATTCAGCTGATGCTCCTTTCTTTGATTGACACAGCTTGAGCACTGACAAGGCATTCCACCATCCGCAACAGAATGTTGAATAGCTGAGACAGCTTCAACGCCTCCCCAAAAAGGAAGACTGAGAGTCAATAATGTGCCCTTCCATATCTTGCTCCCTATTGACTCGTTACTTTCGTGAAGTTCCTGATAGTTGCGCCCAATAATACTTGAGTAGTTAAGCTTATTAAAAAGCTGATGATAAGCTTTTGCGATCCTCGACTTTGTACAACATTGTGACCGACGTCGCTTCGCGCCGTGCCACAATGTTGTACAAAGTCGAGTGTATGATTTCGGACCATCTTAAAGATACCCTGATAGAGGAAATTGTTAAAGGCTTAATTGGTCAGGGCTCCGAAGGGCTAAAACCAGCTCTGGAGCTGCTAATGAACGCCGCTATGAAGATTG
>JAFEGQ010000036.1 GCA_018239785.1 Verrucomicrobiota bacterium | reverse complement strand
TCTTGTTCAATCCAGAGGAAGAGTTTTTTTGCAAACTTTTGCAATTCAGGGTCTTTTGCAAGAGCAATGGAGAGAAAAATGCAGTTTCCGTTGTCATCAATTTTGATCGGGATGTAGTCCTTTTGAAGGTCTTTACGGAGCGTTTTTGTATAGGGATCGATGTAAGCGTTGTATTCTTCTTTGACGCAGGCAAGTCTATTTTTTAATTCCGTCATCTTTTGAATGTCATTCGAGACTTTCACAGAAGGGGAGAGGGAAGTTAAACGAGATGTTAGAGATTTTTGGAGACGATCGAACTCCTCTTTTGAGATTTTATCCAGCCAAAGCTGGTTAAGCTTCGTCTCACTTAAATCTAAAATTTCCCTGTTTAAGAGCTCTAAAGCAGTGGTAGTTGCCGTCGATTGTGGCGTGTTCGAGGGGGAATTGACAGGGGTTCCACTGTTCTTCTGTCCACCTTGGGGAGGAGGGTTAACTTGAGTTTGAGGCATTGTGGAGAGTTGGCGGAGCATAATGGTCGTGAGAAGGGCCGAAGATCCCCAGAGCGCTCCGACGAATTCATTGGCAGTATAACGATAAACAGAGGTACCTACAAGGACGGGGACGAAAACATGCAACGCAAAGCCGGTTAGTAGTTCGCTACTTTCCATTTTACTGACGTGGTCGTAGCCTTTTGTAACGATGTCACAATCCATATAGACTCCATTGAAATAGGTGCTTATTTTACAGGAATGTTATGCTTTTTACAAGGTTTAAAAGTTTTTTATTCTGAGATCTTAACAACCTGAAGAGGTGATATTTAGGCTTTTTTTAAGGTTTATAAATAATTAAATTCTTACTTTTGGAAGCAAGAGCTCAAAGTGGTTGTCTATCTGCCAAGTTTTTGCGGCGACGGAACTCCTCTAAAGTGATTTTATCCATCTCAAGGGGTGGCATTTGGACTTTTTTCAAGCTCTCTAAATATCAAGAAAAAGTTTGAAATCGATACAGAGGCCCTGTCCCTAAAATTTCGGTCAGCGTGTCGAGTGCTTCTAAAGCTTCTTCTATTAAGAGAGGGTCGGCGAGATCTTTTGGAGAAAGTTCCTCCCGATAGTAGCTGTTGATCCACTCTACGAGCTCTCGATAGAGCCCCTCATCGAGAAAAGCTCCCTTGTGAGAGGCGGCGATCTCACTTTCAGTGAGAAGGGCAGGGAGGCGGAAGCAGGAAGGCCCTCCCCCATTTTTCATCCCCTCGTTGAGATCGACATAGAGGACCCGTCCAATCGGGTTTTTGGGGTCTGCGATGATCCGGTCGACGATGTGTTGGGTGTGTGGGTTGGCTTTGGTCTCAAGAGGGCAGATGAGGGCCATTTCCTGAGAGGGGAGAGTGATGAGTTGGGCATTGAAGAGGTAGGAGGAGATGAGGTCTTCTGCCGAGAGTTCGTCAGAGCTAATGGGGATCTTGATTAACTCACGTTGGCAACCGGTTTCCATTTTTTTGCGCAAATCTTCGATCACTTTTTTGGTCTCGATCCATGCCTGGTCGTAGTAGAGGAGCACATTTTGATTCCCTACAGCGACAATATCGTTGTGAATGACCCCTTGATCGATCAGATGGGGGTTTTGTTCGGCAAACACTGTCTCTTTGAGGAGGTGGAGGCGGGCAACGGCTTTTGAAGCTTCAAAAGCTTGTCTGCCTCCATACACGAAGAGCTCGACACCCTTTTTCCCATAGTCAGGGCCAAGGCGTATCCAATTGGCCGCCCCTTCATCGCCTAATTGAGGGTGAGAGGGGAGCGGTTCGTGGTGAACAAAAGCCTCTATATGGGGAAAAAGGGTTGTGAGAGCCATCCCGTGGTTGAGGGGTTCCAAAGAGCGATGAAAAGAGGCGGCGAGATTTGCGGGGGTGATGTGGACGCGCCCATCTTCTGCGTCACTTGAGGGAGAGATCGTTGCAGCATTTGCTGCAAAAGCTCCTGATGCTGAGTAGCATGCAGACAAAATTCGAGGGGCTTCTTTGTACGCTTTTGCCACCACATCGACATCGCTTCCTGAAAACCCTAAACAGCGCAAAGTGTGCAAGTCGGGCCTTTCTTGGAGGGGCAACACCATTTGTTTGACCCCTAAGTCGGCGAGCAACTTCATTTTGTAGAGCCCTTGGAGAGCCGCTTTCTTGGGATTGGCGACGGTGTTTGCAGATTTGAGGGAGGCTGCATTGTCAAGGCTAAGGCCCCCATAGTGGTGGGTGGGGCCGATAAGACCGTCAATGTTGACTTGATAAGCTGTTGTCTGAGGACTCACAGGGGGACTCCTGGGGTTGTGTGGATTTCAACATTTCTTTTCACTAAAGAGGTCACAGGATAGCTGCAGATATCTGCTGCATACTGCGCTGTAGGGCGATGGTTGCCAGACCACCCAATGCCCCCAAAAGGGGCGGCACTGGAGGCTCCTGTAGTGGGACAATTCCAGTTGATGAGCCCGGCGCGCACTGTCTTGCGAAACAGGTGCCACTCCTCTTCAGAGTCGCTGAGCAGGGAGGCGACAAGTCCATAGCGGGTCTGATTAGCTTCGGCGATTGCAGAGGTCAAGTTAGGGACGCGGATCACTTGGAGGAGGGGGCCAAAATGCTCTTCATCTTCTTCGAGTTTTTCGATAAGCCCTGGGGTTAAAAAAGCCCCATCGCGCTGCATGGGTAAGAGGGCTAACGCCTCTAAATCGCTTAAATCTTCATGCCGAACAGGGCGAATCAGCACAGCGCCATCTCCTTCAAACTGTGTGCTAAAATATCGATCACAGCATCTATTTCCTCCTCAGAGGTCGTCAAAAGTGGGGGAAGGCACCGAATTCTTGTGGGGTGAGCTCCAGCGGTGAACGCGATCAGTCCATTGTGAAAGAGGCGCAAGAGGAGCTCTTTGGCCATTGTTTCCTCCCCTCCCAAGGGAGTGAAGCCGATCATCAATCCCAACCCAAAAGGGCCTGAAATGTTGGGCAGCGTTTGGAGCCGTTTCACAAAGTGTTGATGGAGGCGGGCGTGGAGCCCCTCTCTTCCATACCGCTTCTTATCTTCGAGGTGGTCTAAAAGGGCCCAAGCTCCATAAATGGCTGAGGTGGAGGAGGTGAACGTTTGAGAGAGGAGGCCAGGGATGGGAGCGATGTTTTTATTGAAAAGGGTTCCACACACCTGTGAGAGCTTCCCTAACGTCACCACATCTGCTTTCCCCTGCAGCTCAAAGTGGTGATGGGCAAAGAGCTCTAGTGTCCGTCCAAACGTTTGCACCTCATCGATGATGACGAGGATGCCATGAGCGTGAAGAAAATCGCAGATCTCATGGAAGAGTTGCTTGGACCCTGTATAGACTCCCCCCTCTCCTTGGACGAGTTCCATCACCATCGCGCAGTAGTGGTTGGGATAGCGCTTGAGATGTTGCTCGAGAGCAGGCAACGCTTTTTGCTCGTCGAGAGGGACATAATCGACATCGATTAAAGTGGGCAAACCCTCCCGATAAATGTCTTTATCGGTGACATTCGACAGCGCCAATGTGCGCCCCATGAAGCAGCGCTCAAAAGCCAGAAGTCTGCAGCGGGGAAAATTCTTTTGCAGGCAGATTTTCAACCCGTTTTCGCAGGCCATCGCCCCTGAAGAGGAGAGAAAACAGTGATCAAAGTTTCCTAAACGGGCTAAACGCTCACACAGGGCGATGGAGAGGCTGTTTTGTTGCAAATTGCCTTGCATCACCGTGTCTTCGAGAGCAGCCTCGATAGAGGCTGCCACGAGCTTAGGGAGGCTGTGGCCGGGAAAGACGCCAATTCCGTTGGTATAGTCATACTTGATGCTTCCATCGATCAGTTGCACCAAAGAGCCGTTCCCCACCCCAGAGCTGATGTAGGGATACCAGAGGGGAGCGCCTCGTGCAGCTGCCGCTTTTTGGACTAGGTCGGCAAGGAGGTCCTGTTTATCTGGATCGGGAGGGGAGATCGCCGTGATGTTTTTCTGCGCATCTTGGAGAGCTCCTAATAAAAGTGCTTTGCCCGCTTCAACGCGGGGATCCTTCTTAAGAGCCTCAATGGCTAATTGTGTCAAAATGTCACCTTCTTTTTTAGAAATAGGGCAACCAGCTTAGCCCGCTCAACGAGGCTGGGAATTTCTAAATATTCAGTAGAAGAGTGAAGCCCGCCTCCACGTACTCCCAGGCTATCAATGGTGGGTAACCCTAGCGCTGCTAAGTTATTGCCATCGCAGACTCCTCCACTTTCGCGCCATAAGATCTTTGCATCTAAAGCATGAAATGCTTCTAAGAGCACTTGCGTTTTGGGATCGAGAGGCTTAGGAGGCCTTGCAATTCCCCCTTCGAGGGTGAATGTGACGCCGCGCCGCTCTCCGATGGCTTGTGCAAGGTCGGGAATTTTCAACAGCGCCTTCTCGTCAAAGCTCCGCATATTGAGAGTCGCATGCGCCTCTTGAGGGACGATGTTGGGAGCTATCCCCCCTTCTATCGTCCCGATGTTGGCAATTCCTTCAAGAGCTAAACTGAGCTCTGCTAAAGCTAAAATGGCGCTCCTCCCTTCGTTGAGATTCCGCCCTGCGTGAGAAGCTTGCCCTTTAGCGAAAATTTCATAAGTAGCAGAGCCTTTGCGCGCTGAGGCGAGAGCTCCTCCTTCAAGCGCGGGCTCAAAGATGAGGGCAAAAGCGTGCTCTTGAGCAAACTTAGGAAAAAGAGCGCGCGAGTGGGGAGAGCCGATCTCTTCATCACAGTTGAGACAAACAGTCCACCCTAAAGGGAGCTTTTCTCGCTCAAGGGCAAGGAGCGCATAGAGGAGGACCACAAGCCCTCCTTTCATATCGGCAACTCCTGGCCCATAGAGCCGCTCTCCTTCGATGCGGCACTCCCAATTTTTCGGGAACACGGTATCGAGATGCCCCATCAACAACACGCGGGGAGAACCTTCTTTGCGAAAGATGACTGAGTCATTCACCTCTTCTTCAGAATCTTTGCTAAGAGGAGCGAACGCAAGGCGTACAGCATGCCGCATGGCCGCAAGGCCAGGTGCGTTATGGGAGGAAGAATTGATCGCCGCCAGCTGCAAAGTGAGGGAGAGCATCTCTTGTTGTTGTGTTTCTAACCATTTGATCATCTGTGGGTCTCT
>JAFEGQ010000035.1 GCA_018239785.1 Verrucomicrobiota bacterium | reverse complement strand
GCGCAGATTCATGAGTCACAGCGCCCAGCACCTCGACGAGCTCCTCCCTGATCAATGGCTCCTCAGCCGTTCAAACACCCGATAGATCGAATCTTTTCCAAGATGGGCTCATTAGACGCTTACCTATGTTCAGTGAGCTACTGGAGTTATGATGAGACGACATGTGATCTACTTTGATGGGGAGTGCTCTCTTTGCAATCGCACCGTGTGCTTCTTGCAGCGGCAAGATAAGAAGCACCTTTTTCGCTATGAGCCGTTAGGCGAGCAGGGAGAGACGCTGATTTTTTTAGAAGAGGGGAAAAAGCCCCTGCGCTATGGCAAAGGAGCGCTGCGGATCTTCTGGCACCTAGGGGGCCTTTGGCGCCTTTTGGGGATTTTTTCCTTTCTCCCCGCCTTTATCGTCGATCCCATTTACCGGCTGATCGCTAGAAATCGTCACTTTCTCTCATAGGTTGCAAAAAATGCCCTTGCACTTCTTGGGGAAAAGTCATGATGATTCTTTGCACTGCCATTTCGATATCCACTTCAGATTGAAGTAGAGGGAGGATTTTGTGCGCATTTTCAGGCGTCATGTAGGGGATTGTTAGAGATGGGGGGCATAAGTGAGGGTGCGTTTGAGCGATTTCCTTAAGAGAATTAGCGTAGAGAGAGTTGCCCATTAATTGAGCAGTCATATTGCGCAGTTGTGGTGCATGCGTTTCGCCGTAGGTGTTGCAAATGCGGTAGAGCTGAGTGATAGCAGCGTCGGGTTGCATCGCCTCTTCAGCAAGATACTGGAAAACGTTCACTTGGTCCTTAAACTCGCCGATACATTGTGGCAGCAAATGGAGACACTGTTTTTCAAGATCTTTTATCTCATAATGGAGGGCGAATTTGTGAAGGGGAATGAGTGTTTTCGCAACCGGATGAATTTCTTTATGGTAGAGCAAATCGCAAAATTCCAGCCATGTGTCGCGGTTGAGCATTTGTGCTTGAATGGTGATGGAGGTGTCTGAGTTGGCAGACTGCTCTTCTAGATAGCCATGGAGAAGAGGAGAGGCATATAAGAGCTCACTATGGACTTTGAGTTGACTCTCTGTTCCGGTCCCTTCGGGCTGCATCATCAGGTCGGCATAGTCGGCATCACAGGGGTCGAATTTTGCCTTTTTTTGCCCCCAATGGGGGATAAAGATGTGAGCGTAAATTTGGCAAGCCGATGCAAGAGGCCCTATATTTTTCTCCTCAGCAAACTGGTAGATCTGATCGATATTTGCCTCAGAGATGACAAAAGAGAGGCGCATTTCGACAGCTCGGCGCAAATTCAAGAGATAGGGTCCGCAGTTGGGATGGGCGATGTCCCGCAGCTGCATCAACGCTTCTGCAGAGAGGCCCTGTGGGAGCTTTGCCGTGGACATCCAAAAGGCAAGGACTGATAGCGCCTCTTGATCCAGGGTTTTAGGCCACTTGAGTTCATCAAAGGTGATTGTCTTTTGTTGAGTAGGTGTTGCGAGCTGCTTGTTGAGGATGTTTTTGTCGATGGTGACTTCGAACGTCTTGTCCTCTTTCTCGATTTTGAGGGTGATCATGTCTCCGCTCTGGTGTACGTCTATCGTTTCTTCGTGACCCACAAGCGTGAGTTGAGGAAATGCGTTTTTCAGAGCTTGGATGCCAATTGCTGTGATCCCTGGACAGTGGTAGAGAGCCAGAGAGGTCAGATGGGGAAATTTGCGACAAAAAGCGACACAGTTAGCATCTGTCAGCGCCTCCACATGATCAGCGACGATCCGCGTGATATTGTTATTTCCTGAAAGGTGGGTGTACTGGTCCTCTTTCAGCCAAAGGGCCACTTCACAAGGGGTGAGGGTGTGGTGCTCAGGGCAAAGCGCTCTTTGAGGGATTTCAAGGAGCGACCAGCCGAGGGGACCCCGATAAGTGTCTAAAGGGAGGGGAGAACGGCCATAGAGACTAGGGGGGAGGTAGATAAGGGGGGGGAGAGAGACCTCTTTCAAAAGAGGAATAAGACATGCCGTCAGCCCTTTGACTGCTCTTAAGTCGAGAGAGGCTGGCTGGAAGCAGAGCAATTCCAGGATCTGCTGATCTGTAAAGTTGCCTGAGAGTTTGACATCGACCTGGTCTGTTCCTGCAAGGAGCCGCTCGGCGAGCTCAAAGCGGTTGCAGTGAAGGCGTTTGAGGTGCGGCAGGCGGACGAAGTTGCCGAAATAGCGCTCCTGCTCGAGCGTGAGAGTGGTCGTGTCGAGAACTTCTAAATTGTGGAGCTGTAGGATTTGTAGAGAAGGCACCTTGGGCAAGAGGGATTGAATTTTTTGAAGATCCTCTTTTTTGAGTGGTTGGTCGCAATGGAGATCGATCCAGCGGGCAGAGAGGGTCTCGTTTGCAAGAGCTTCGACAAAAGAGTCCAAAGAGGGGAAGCTACACTTTTCTGCCGCTTTGCCCTGTTCCACAAGAAGATAGTTAGGGAGTTGGAGGAGAGGAAGATCAGTGCGTTCTTTCAATGCAGCGATGAGCCCAAGTGTAGGGCCTGAGACTTCGCTCAAATCCAGAGAGGCGAGTGGGGAGCGGAGCAATTGCAGGATCTGCTGATTTGTGAAGTGTCCTTTTAATTTTAATGCGACCTGATCTGTCCCTACAAGCAGCCGCTCAGCTAACTCAAAGCGGTGGCAGTGAAGGCTTTTAAGCTGGGGAACGCTCACGAAATTGCCCAAATATTTTTCGTGCTCAAGAGTGAGAGTTGTGGTGTCTAATGTCTTCACATTGTTGAGCTGTAGTATTTTAAGAGCGGGAGCTTTGGACAAAAGCGTTTCAACGTTCGCCAGGTCAGTGGCTTCTAGTTCCTCATCACAATGGAGGTCGATGCGGGCAGCTGAAAGAGTATTTCCTTCGAGAGCTTTGATAAAACTTTCCAACCTATTTAAATAGACGCTGCAGGCTTCCGCTTTGATCCCTTGTCCGAGGTTGCGCCATGTTTGGATGTGCTGCTGATAATTAATATCTACCAGTTGAAGTTTCAGCAAATTCTCCCGCCCTTCTTCTGTAAGAGGGACTTGGAGCTCTAAAAGAGCTAAAGGAAGGGAAGGGGGAGGGGCGATCTTGGACGGGAGAAATACCTTCTCAGATGGGAGGAGAGATAAACGATTGAATTCTTCTTCCTCAAGAAGAGCTTGGAGCTCTAAAGGCAGGAGAGGAGGATGCTCATCGATAAGAGGAGGATCATTCGGGGGAAGATCAGCTTTAGGGCCCCTATTTTTGGCCCAAATGTAACTGCCGGCGATCAAGGTGAGGTTGAGGGGGATCGTGTACTGCGCATAGGCTGTATAGTTTTTTTTAAACGCTTTGAGGGCAAGGCAAGTGATGATCGCCGAAACAACGCCTGTTGTTAACGCAACTTCTTCAGGAGTATAGCGCTTTGAGATAGGCGGGATTTCCATAGAAAGATATTGTATACGAAATTAGCTTAACAATCAACTGAGATTTAATGCGCTAAAATCAAATAGCTTGCTAAAGAGCCCAAAGAGGCGCTGGAGCAGAGCGAGTCGATTCGCCCTTTTTTGCAGATCCGCATCGAGGACCTTTACCTGCTCAAAAAATTGAGAGAGAGGAGGTTGCAGCTGAGCGATCAGAGTGAGCGCATGTGCATAGTCATTTTCGACAATTGATTTTTTGAATTCCTCTTCCATCCCCATGAAAGCTGCATAGAGGGCGACTTCCCCTTTTTCTGTGAAGAGGGCGGGGTTCAAAGAGCTCTTTTCCCCCTCTCCTAAAAGCCCCTTTGCGCGCTTATAGACTTCGGCAAGAGGGGGGAAATGCTCAGAATGTTTTCTGAAGAGATGGAGCGCTGTGGCGCAGCGGAAGCGGTCAAAAATGTCGTTACAACCCAAAGCTAAGACAGCTGTAATTTCATCGTTTAGGAGGCCAAGCGTTTCAAAAAGGGGGCGGATTCTCCCTCCGAAAAATTCGAGAATCTCGTCCACGAGGGTTGGATTGTGTTTAAGTCCTGTGGTGGAGAGGAAATGGGAGTAAATAGCGGTGAAGGTCTCTCTTAAAGGGAGGTGACATTTCCTTTCGATGAGCATCTTGATGATAGCGACGACTTGGCGGCGGAGCGCGTAGGGGTCAGAAGAGCTCGTAGGTTTTAAGCCGATGGCAAAGCAGCTGACGAGGTTGTCACACTTGTCGGCGAGGCTGACGAGGCAACCTGCAGGGGAAGCGGGGAGCGGGGCGTTTTCCTTACGAGGCATCCAGCTCTCTTCGATGGCTTGGGCGACTTCTAAAGATTCTCCATGGGCCAGAGCGTAGGTGCGGCCGACGACGCCTTGGAGCT
>JAFEGQ010000034.1 GCA_018239785.1 Verrucomicrobiota bacterium | reverse complement strand
GCTCGAAAAGCGAGGGTCTTGCCTGGGTGGCCAGAATCTAAGAGACCGACAACTCCCGTGCCCCCTACCCCTTGCTGCACTTCATAGCCGTAAGAGGTCAGAGTCTCTGCAATGAAAGCGCTGGTTTTTCTCTCTTCATATTTTAATTCGGGAATCTGATGCAGGTGGTGCCGCATTTCAATGGCAGGACCTAGGAATTTTTTAATTATTTCTTGCATCTTCCTCCGACATAATTATAACAGTTTAAATTCTCTCTATTTTTTACTAAGCATCAAAAAAATAGACGAAAACTTATAATGTTGTCAACTATCAGGAGAGATCATGGAGATTAAAGAGTGCTGTCAAGCGGCTATTCCCAATAGCCCTTCCAAACTATTGATAGGAAGTCTCGGGCTCTTCATAGGGATTGGGTTGGGCCGTTTAAGCTATTCTTGGAAGAATTTGGACGCTAAAGTCGCTCGGATCATTCAAATCAGTGGGGGGGTCGCCTCGGTCTATGGGCTCTACAAAGCCTTACAAGCCGCTGGAGGAGGTTTGCGCATTTTAGCAGAGCTAGAAAGAGAGAGCAACCAAGAGCGAGCTCAATGGAAACTGATCGCTCAGAGGCAAAAAGAGCTCAAGGAGCTCAAGAGCGCACCTGCTTTAGTGGGAGAAAAATTGAGCCTCCTTGTTCAGGAAGTTCAAAAGAAAATTCCCTCAAATTGCACGGTCTTCGGATGCGCAGCAACAGTTGCGGTGATTGGAAACGCTACTGACTCTGGTTGTTACGAGTACGGTCTTTTGAGTGAAAGTAAAGATTTTTCATGGCTCTCAAGATCAGCGAATGAGACATTCCCCAAAGATCTCACGAAAGGATTGCCCTCACTCGCTGTGCTTGTGACTTATTCGTTGGAGCCAGAAGGGGCATTCCATTACATCCAAGGAACATGGGACGGGACAGATCCTATTGAATGCGTCGAAGGTGAGGGCACGTCTCACAAAGCAGCCGTAAATAGAAGCGTAGGAAACCTCATGGAGGGTTGGGTGGCCGATACGTTGATGCTCTTTACTTTTGTTAAAGATCTTGGTCTTAGCCTGAAAGGAACCGATGTCCGGGTCAACCTAGGGATAAAGAAAACGAGTCAAGGCATCTTAGACAGCCTCTTACCTCCAAAAAATAGTGAGGTCACTTGCGATTATAAAGATGAGTTCTCCATACGTTTTGAATGCAAAAAAATATTAAATGAAAAAATTAGAGAGTTCGTTAATCAGATAAAGTGGAAGAGAGCGGACGAGATGGAAGCCTGCTGTACGATGACCTGGGAAGATAATTCCGAAGCACGTTGGGCCTATCGAAAAATCAGCAGGAATCAATCCGGTCAAATAAAAGTCATCGCGTCTCAACAAGGCAAGGGTTCTCTTCCTCCTGTTTACGTCATCAAATAAGACTCAAAAAGAAGAATCTGGCACACTGGTCCCAAAATAACCCGAAGAATTGGTATTGAAACGGTTGGGACGTCAGTTTCGAGGTCGGTCGATGCGCATCGCAGTTGTAGGAACAGGCTATGTCGGACTTGTGACGGGGGCATGCTTTGCCGAGGTGGGCAACCATGTCACCTGCCTGGACATCGATCAGGTCAAAATTGCTCAGCTTCAACAGGGGAAACTCCCCTTTTTTGAACCTGGCCTCGAGGAAAAAGTCCTGCAAAACAGGCAGGCCGGGCGTCTGAAATTCACAACGGATCCCAAAGAGGCGATGAAAGAGGTCGATTGCCTCTTCTTAGCGGTTCCGACTCCTCCTAAAGAAGATGGGAGTGCAGACTTAAGCTACCTCGAAAAAGCCGTGCATACCCTTCGCCCTTTGATTCCCGAAAATGCCCTTGTCGTCCTCAAATCGACAGCTCCTGTTGGAACTACGCGCTCTCTTGCCAAGCTTTTGTCCCCCCTCGCCGTCGTCTGTAACCCCGAATTTCTCAAACAAGGGAACGCTGTTGCCGACTTTTGTCGCCCCGATCGGATCCTCATTGGCGCTGACTGCCTGATCGCCGCTAACCGCCTCAAAGACCTCTATGCCCCCTTCTCCATGAACCACAACCGCATCTTGACCATGGATCCTGAATCGGCCGAAATGGCGAAGTACGCTTCTAATGCGATGCTCGCGACGCGGATCAGCTTCATGAACGACTTAAGCCGTCTTTGCGAATCTACTGGGGCCGATGTGACCAAAGTACGCCTTGCGATGGGGGCTGATCAGCGCATCGGCTATCACTTCCTCTACGCAGGAGCCGGTTATGGAGGCTCTTGTTTTCCGAAGGATGTGAACGCTTTGCGGGCCATGGCTCTTGCATATGGGTTTGATATGCCGCTTCTTAAAGCTGTTGAGGAGATCAACCAGCGGCAAAAACAACTCCTGGGAGAAAAAATTCGGGCCCACTTCGCCCCTCATGGGGGAGTCGATGGGAAAACGATCGGCATCTTGGGGCTCGCCTTTAAGCCAGATACCGACGATATGCGCTCTGCTTCCTCCCTCCCTCTCATCCACACCCTTGTTGAAGAAGGAGCAACTTTGCGCCTCTACGACCCCGTTGCGATGACCAGAGCAAAAACGCTTTTACATCAAGAACCCTCCTTGATCTGGTGCGCGAATGAAGAGGAGGTCGCACAAGACGCAGACGCCCTCGTCCTGGTCACCGAATGGAAGCAATTTCGCTTTCTCGATTTTCCCAAGCTGTTACAAGCGATGAAAGGCACTGCCTTCTTTGATGGGCGGAATCAGTATCCGATTGAAGAGATGGTAAAATTCGGTTTTACCTATATTGGAATTGGGAGAGGCACTTCCCCTCTACACCTGGAAAACATGGAGAACTCTAGTGGAACCGCTACAAGAATACATCGCTGAGTCGACCTCGCTGATTGAAACGCGGTTAAATGAACTCGTCAGCGAAGCCAATACCCCCTATCGCTCCCTTTTTCGGGCGGCGCGCTATACCCTATTTTCCCCGAGCAAACGGCTGCGCCCTATTTTAGCCATCGCCACCGCAGAGGCGCTGGGCGCTGAGCTCTCCTCATCCATTGACCCCGCTTGTGCTTTGGAATTGGTCCATACCTATTCTCTCATTCACGACGATCTCCCCTGCATGGATAACGCCCCTTTTCGCCGAGGCAAAGCAAGTCTCCACACCGTTGTGCCTGAAGGGCAAGCTGTTTTAGCAGGAAACTACCTGTTGACCTACGCCTTCGATGTGATCTCCCAAGCTCCCCACCTCCATGCCTCGCAGCGCCTTAACCTGATCCAAAGCCTCGCAAGCCGCAGCGGCTCTCACGGCTTGATCGGAGGGCAGGTGATCGATCTTGCCCTAGAAGGGCAGAAGCCAGATCTCGATGTCCTTCAAACTCTTGCGGCGATGAAAACAGGTGCCCTGTTTACCGCTAGCCTCGAATTTGGAGGAATCATCGCAGAAGCCCCTCCAGAGACCCTGCTGACACTACAGACGATTGGAGAGGCGATCGGCCTTGCATTCCAGATGGTCGACGATGTACTCGATGCAAGTAGCGACCGTTTAGCAGAGCGCCCTTCCTTTATTGCCTTGCTGGGGCTCGATAAAACCATCGAAGCTCTCCATCGCCTCGAAATGACTGCAAAACGGGCCATTGATACGCTTCCTGGAAGACATGAGCGGTTGCACCAACTCGTCCATCTCATCACAAGGCGTGAAAGTAGGCAGAAGTGACGAAAAAAGAACTCCTCTTTGCCATTGCCAGCATTTTTCTTTCCCTCGTTTTTCTTCGCCACCCCCTTGCTTCTTGCACTGCCCTTGCAGCTTTATGTGTCAGCCGCACCTCTTTTCTTCATGCCCTATGGAGCTCCCTTGCTTGCGGCCTGGTGCTCGATCTGGTCGCTAGTGACCTCTCTTTTGGGTTATTCGCCCTCATCTTCACCCTGACCACCGCCACTCTTTGGAAGAAAAGATCCCTCTTTCCCCCTCTATTTGCATTTATTTTTAATCTGCTCGTCATCGCCTTCCTCTCCCTCTTGGGCAAGCATTTTCAAATCACTTGGGCTCTCCTCTTGGTGCCTCCCCTCTATGCGTTCTTTTTCTTGATGCTCCCCATGCTCCTGTTATTTCATCGCAAAAAAGCCGTTGGCACCTATCACTTAAGCAGGCCCAAGTGAGTGCAACCATCATCGACGGAAAAGCGATCGCTGCGGCGATTCGCTCCGAATTAAAGACAAAGATCGATCAACTGACAGGGCGCCCTCCCGCCTTAAGTGTGGTCTTGGTGGGAGATGACCCCTCTTCTCATGCCTATGTGCGGATGAAACGGCGCGCTTGTCAAGAGGTGGGGATCCGCTCCGAAGTATTGCTCTTTCCCAGTTCTATTGAAGAATCTACCCTGCTCAGCGAGATCGATCGGCTCAATCAGAGCCCTGAGGTTGATGCCATTTTAGTGCAACTGCCCTTGCCCAAACATCTATCGACCTCTAAAGTCCTCTTCCACGTTGCCAGTGAAAAAGATGTCGATGGGTTTCACCCGGTCAACGCAGGGCTCCTCCTCATCGGGGACGCTCAAGCCAAAATCCCCTGCACCCCTCTCGGAGTGCAAGAGCTTTTGATGCGCTCCTCCTTTGATCCCGCTGGAAAACATGTGGTCATTGTCGGGCGGAGCAATATCGTTGGAAAACCGCTTGCCGCCTTGCTGATGCAAAAAAGGGAGGGCTCTAACGCGACCGTCACCGTCGTCCATTCTCAAAGTGAGCATTTACGAAGCTATACCCAGCAAGCCGATATCCTCATTGCCGCCATGGGACAGCCCCATTTTATCACCCCAAGCCATGTGCGAGAAGGAGCCGTTGTCATCGATGTGGGGATCTCCTACCAAGGGAAAAAAATGGTGGGAGATGTGATGTTCCAAGAGGTCAAACAAAAAGCTGCCGCGATCACTCCTGTCCCTGGAGGAGTCGGTCCCATGACAGTCGCCATGCTTTTAAAAAACACTTTGCAATGCTACCTGGAAAATGGATGAAACGCAAAGGCGCAAAGGTGCTAAGGCGCAAAGAGATATCTTCGCGTCTTAGCACCTTTGCGCCTTTGCGTTTCATCTTGTTTTTTTCCCTCCTTTGTAGTTGCACCTCGCAAGAGCCAACGAGGGCCTTTTCAGGCACTGCCATGGGCATACCCTATCAAATCCTCACATCCAATCCCTGCGATCAAAAGGCCATCGAAACGCTAATTGCCTCCACCTTTGAAGAGATCCATCAACACAGCGACAACTGGAACCCCGATTCAGAAATTACTGCTCTCAACCTTCTCCTCCCAAATCAACGCATCCCCCTTTCCCCCCACCTCTTAAGGCTCTTCCAAGAGATTGACGAAGCGGTCAACCTCTCAGAAGGGCTCTTCGACCCTACGATTGAGCCTTTGGTGACGCTTTGGCGAGAAAAACTCCTGCTCGGCACCATCCCCTCCCAAGAAGAATTGCAACAGCTCTCTTTGGGATGGCAACATGTGCACATCGAAAATGGGCAATTTTGGAAAAGCGCCCCGATCACCCTGAATTTTGGCGGCGTGGCCAAAGGCTACTGCGTCGATCTCCTTTGTGAACGACTTATCCCTTACGCCCCTCTCTATATCTGCTGGGGAGGAGAAATCCGGGTCGTAGGACAACACCCCACAAATCGCCCCTGGAGATGCGCCCTCCTCTCCCCAGAAGGGGGGGTGGCGAAAGTGATCGATCTGACGGGGGCTATTGCGACGAGCGGGGATTATTACCAGCTCTGGGAAGCAGAGTCGACCCTCTATACGCACATCTGCAACCCACTTACACTAAATGCTTTAACAGTAAATAACGACTCCATTGCGAGCGCCACCATTCAAGCTGAAACCTGCCTTTTAGCAGATGCCCTAGCAACCGCTTTGATGATCGGAGGAGAGCCTCTCGCTCAACGCCTTGCACCCCGACCCATTGAACTCTTGACGCGAATCAGTTGTGACAGTTATTCTTTAGCTGTGGCTTATGATGAAAGAAACACACAATAAGAAAAATAAACTCGTCCTTGCCGATTACGACTATCGGAAAGACATCGAAAACCGGTTGCTCATGAGCACCTTCACCCTTTTTGATGTCGAAGTTCTCGAGGAAATTCTCCATAGCTCCTTGACCCTACAGCTCTCCCAGCTCATTTCTGCTCTCGAAGGAGAGACCATGCAGGTCATCGAATCGGTCGATAAGCTCAGCCAAACGGGGCTCCTCAAGCGGGAAGGGGAGATGATTACGGTCGACAAAGAGATGCGCAAGTACTACGAGTTTCAAGTGCGCAAATTCGATGACGATTTCCGCCCTGATATGGAGTTTCTGCAGGCGCTCTTGCGCACTGTTCCTATTCACGTTCTCCCGCTCTGGTACAATATCCCCAGAACATCTACAAATATTTTTCAGTCCCTCATCGAGCGCTATCTTCACACTCCCCGCACCTATCAGCGCTATCTTCTCGAATTGCAATTTGATGAGCCTGTCATGCAACAAATTCTCGACGAAGTCTTTGCGTCCGAAGACTACATGGTGCGCTCCAAAACTTTGCGCGAAAAATTCAATATCTCTCGCGAGAAATTTGAAGAATATATGCTGATGCTCGAGTTCCATTTCATCTGCTGCCTTAGCTACAAAAAAATAGGCGATCATTGGAAAGAGGTTGTCACCCCCTTTCAGGAGTGGCGCGACTATTTGAGGTTTTTAAGAGATACTCAACCCAAAGCCCTGCCCAAAACAACGGTCGTCGAGGAGCTCTATAGCGGTGCTTGTGGCTTTGCGAAAGAAGCGCATGCCCTTTTGAGCGCTCTCCCGAAAAATCCCCCCTACGACCAACGGATCGCGGCAAAATTAAAATGGCTCGGCTTGATTGAAGGAGAGGGGCAACTTAAATCCACTCCCCTAACTGCAGAGTGGGTAAAGCTCGACCTAGAGGAATTTGCTTTAGCCCTTTATCGCCACTGTGACAATCAAATTCTCTCTAAAAAGATTCCCCTCTCTTTGCAAACAGAGAGAAACTTGCGCGAGGTGGAAAAAGCGCTCATGCGCATCAAACATTATGAATGGGTCTCTTTTGACGATTTCCTCAAGGGGATGGTCGTCGGTTTTGGCACAGATGGGGGATCGATCTTAGAGAAAAAAGGGCGCCATTGGCGCTATTCTTTGCCCGAATATACAGCTGAAGAAAAAAACTTCATCCATGCGGCGATCTTTGAGCGCTTCGTAGAATCTGGTTTTGTCTCGGTGTCAAAGGATGAAAAACTCTTCCGCCTTACTCCCTTTGGGCGGATGATCCTTTCTTAAAAAAAATACATTAATTATTGAGGTCGACCTTCACAAAGATGATTCGAAAGGTATCTCCTTTTAAGTTTTTCCTGTTTTCTTGACGCTCACTCTCTAGATGCTTCCAATTAAATTCCCCCTCCCAATCTTCGATTCCCGTCTCAGACCCTAAAAAAATATTTTTTGACCATATCTCTTGTGCTCGAATTTCATAACCATGACGCTTGAATATGGAGAATTGTTGAGATAGGGAAGAACATCTAAAAGATCTTGCATGGGGTGTTTTTCATAATCCCAAGGCACGGCAAAACCGGCTGTGTTGAAAAATTCGGAGCCTCCTCTAGGAAGGTGAGCGAAAAATCGTCAGATTCTGACGAGCTATCCCAGGAGACCGGAGAGTTTTTCAACACAGCCTAACCCCCTTTAAATCATCAAAATCAGCATCAACAACAACATCTTTTTTCATCCCCTGCAATAACAAAAATTTGAGAGTGGGTAAAAAATCTAGAAGCAAGAGGAGTTTCTCACTTTTGAGTTGATCAAACCAAGAAGTAGGAAATACTGTAATTCCTTTTAACACTTTTCGATCTTTCTCTCGAATCTGCCCCTCTCGATTAAAGCGCTCTATCCAACCTCGGCTCAGTCCGGAAGCGGCGGGCAGGTCAAGAAGGGTGGAGGAGCCGATTGCGGCAACCGTTGCAGTTGAAAGAGTGCAGACAAAACAGCACTCCTCATAAAGTGTCTATGCTTCTTTTCGCTAACGCTGAAACTGAGTTGTCATCTTCTTCCCAGTCAAACAAACCATCGAATCAAGAGGACAAAGACAAGGAAGAGTTGAATTAATTTTAGGCTTGAGCCAAGACCTTCCTAAACGTAAGCGTCTAATGAGCCCATCTTGGAAAAGATTCGATCTATCGGGTGTTTGAACGGCTGAGGAGCCATTGATCAGGGAGGAGCTCGTCGAGGTGCTGGGCGCTGTGACTCATGAATCTGCGC
>JAFEGQ010000033.1 GCA_018239785.1 Verrucomicrobiota bacterium | reverse complement strand
GTGGGGCCCTTCCTCCCAGCTATTTTGTCTGCGAATAGCGCGGAAGCGTGAGCAGCCCGAAACCCCTACCAGGCGGACTTTCTTTTGTAACAACTGATATCAGCGAATTTCGAAAGAGATCTATTCCTGAGAGCTGGCTTGAGGGTTGGGAGTGGATGCCTTCCGACCTTCCTATTCCTTGTCCGCCCATAGAGATCACCTTGAAAGCGACGAATATAAGTACATTCGATTTAGAAAAATTGTGTCAACTCCATCCCCAGATGAAAAAACTGCGACTTTGGCAAGTCTCGGACACAGATCCTCAATGGATTAAAAAACTTTATGACAGCCTTGAAATTTTAGAAATCGAAAATTCTCCTGATCTAATTTGATGGTAGAACAACCGCCTCAACTAGAAGTTAAGTCATCCATCGGCTGTAATTTTTTTAATCTATTTTCCTGCTGTACTGAGAATATAGACAATTAGCAAGGGAGAGCAGGACCCGTCATCACAAGCTCTTGGTTGTCAAAGCTGATATGGAGCGATTGTCCTGAGCGGACCAACACTTCCATTTCGAACCGGTCAAGAGAGAGTTCCTTAGCCGCAGCAACTGCTGCAGCACAAGCTCCTGTGCCACAAGCGAGCGTTTCCCCCTCTACCCCTCGTTCAAAAGTGCGGATGGATAACGTCGAGGGGGTTTCCATCTGCACAAAGGTCACATTCGTCCCTCCAGGAGAAAAGAGAGGGTGGTGTCGAATATAAGGGCCAAAGGTGGCAAGAGGAGCTTTCTCAATGTCGTCGACAAAGACAATAGCGTGGGGCACTCCTGTGTCGATGAGGTCGATCGTGATCTCCTCATTGAGTTGTACTTTCTCTAAGAGGTAGCGGGGCTGCCCCATTTCAGCGGCGACTAAATCTCCCACTTCCCATACTTTTCGTAGGCCCGCTCCTGTTTCAACAGAATAAAGAGGGGATCTAAGCCCTAGAGTCGCCAGGAAACGCTTAAAGCAGCGCAGGCCATTGCCACACATAAGAGCTGCCCCACCATCGAGATTGAAGATCTGCATCGCAATGTCGGCAATGCAAGAGGACTTGGCAACGAGAATGCCATCGCAGTTGCCCCTTTGGCACATCGATTGGATGGCAGCAGGGGTCAGCTGCCATTGCCCTTGGCGGTCGTCTATGCATAAAAAGCGATTGCCAGCTCCACTATATTTAACAACCAAGTAATTCGAGGAATTGGATTTAGAGGTGCGTGAAAACTCCCGGGATTCGACGATCTCCAAATTCAATTCTTCGGGGTTACTTGGTTGTAAAGCCGATGTCTTCATAAGAGGTTACCACCTTGTCAATGTGGCCAAATTCCAGCGCTTCTTGCGCGCTCATCCACGTGTCGCGGTCGAGGACGGAAGAGATCTTTTCTCGTGTATTGCCCGTCGCTTCGACATAGAGATTGACAAGCATATCGTGGGTCTTGAGCAGCTCGCGCGCTTGAATCTCGAGATCTGTCGCTTGTCCTTGGATCACTCCGTGCACAGAAGGCTGATGCACCATGAAACGGGCGTAAGGGGTGGCAAAGCGCTTGCCTTTGGGAGCGCAAAGGGAGAGAATCGAACCCATCGATGCGGCCATCCCAGTGACTAATGTGGTCACAGGAGAAGTTAACATCTTCACCTGATCCCAAATGGCAAAGCCTGAATCAACAGAACCTCCCGGAGAGTTGATGATAAAGAGGATCGGTTTCCCAGGTGCAGTGAGCTCTAAATACCATAACTTGCGGATGGTGTCGCGAGCTGTGTCATTGTCCACCTGCTCTGAAAAAAAGAGACGACGTTTGTCAAGAAGAAGTTCGTCAATTTTATCGTCCAACGTCTGCATTGATTACCTATTCCTTTTCCAGTTTCTCAGGTTGTTTTGGGTTGCGTCCATGTCCCTTCAATGTCGAGTTGAGGGTAGAGGGGGAAGCGACTCAAAAGCTCAAGAACGCCCCCTTGTACGTGCTGCAAGGTCTCTTGATCGCAAAGCCCCTTTGCAGAACTTTTTCCCTTACTGTCATGAAGGGGTTTGGTGTGGGTCAAAATTTTGACAATCCACTTAGCAATTTGCCGCATCTCTTCTTTTCCCATCCCCAAAGTAGTCGTGGCAGGAGTTCCGATCCGCACCCCTGAAGTGTACCAAGGGCCGTTAGGATCTTGAGGGAGTGTGTTGCGACTGACCGTCAATTTGGCCTCTCTTAAGACCCCTTCTGCTTGTCTGCCTGTGAGCCCATAGGGGCGGGTGTCGATCACGAGCAGGTGGTTGTCGGTTCCCCCTGTAAAGAGGGTCGCTCCAAGGCGTACGAGCTCTTCTGCCATCTCTTGAGCATTGTCGACGATATTTTGGGCGTAACGTTGAAAATCAGGGGTTCCCGCTTCTTTGAAAGAGACCGCTTTTGCGGCGATCACATGGGGCAAAGGACCCCCTAAAACCATGGGACATCCCTTGTCTACCGCCTCTTTGAGCTCTTTGGTACAAAGAACCATGCCCCCTCTAGGCCCGCGCAACGTTTTATGGGTCGTTGTGGTGACGATGTGGGCATAAGGGATCGGATT
>JAFEGQ010000032.1 GCA_018239785.1 Verrucomicrobiota bacterium | reverse complement strand
TGAGGGCCATGCCCCCCATTGCCGCCATCACCACCACGGCCCCAAAGGCTATTGCCCCCGTTGCCTCCATCACCTCCACATCCCTCTACGCTATGCCCGCCGTGCCCACCATCACCGCCTCTCTCCTTTCCTCCCTCGCCACCGTGGCCCCCATCGCCACCACGACCCCTTATCGTATGTCCGCCGTGTCCGCCATTGCCAGCTTGACCCCCTACACTGCGCCCGCCGTCGCCGCCATTACCACCATTTCCTTTCATTCCTTTCCCACCATGGCCACCATGGCCACCTTGACTATTTACACTCTTCCCGCCGTCGCCGCCATTACCACCATTTTCTTTCGTTCCTTTGCCACCATGGCCCCCATGGCCACCACGACCATCTACACTATCTCCGCCCCGGCTCCCATGGTCACCGTTTGGGCCATTTTCTCCATTGTGACCGTCGTAGCCATCTTTCTCTTCGAAGACTTCCCTACTTGCTCCAATTCTCTTATCTTGAGCGCATCTAGATTCATCATTTACTGCCCGAACAGCAGAAAAAAACAGGACGCTCCCTAATAAAGAAATTAGTATTTTTTCATTTTTCATTTTTATTCCTCTACTTGGTTTTTTTCCCATCTCTGCCATCCCTTCCATTACCAGCAGGGCCCATACCACCCTGGCCACCAACTCCACCCCCTTGAGGGCCATTCCCTCCATTTCCGCCATTCCCACCGCGGCCCCAAAGACTATTACCCCCATCACCACCCTTGCCTCCACGGCCAGTTTGGCTATTACCCCCATTTCCGCCGTTTCCCCCATTCATCACCACTGTATCTCTTCCACGTCCGCCGTCTCCTCCTTTCGCCGCATAAGAGGGTAAAGGAAGGCTTACAATGAAAGCAGCTAGTAGCATCGGCAAACTGATAGAGCTGTATTTTTTCATAGAGAGTCTCCACCATTACCACCGTCACCGCTTCTTAAAAGGCCATAGCCTCCATTTCCCCCATCTCCCCCATTTCCTCCTTTATGGCCGTGACCTCCGTTACCACCATTACCCCCATTGAATAATCCGTGACCTGCGTGACCGCCATGTCCTCCATGACCTCCTTCTTGATCTGCACTAGTCCCATGACCGCCATCCTCCCCACAGCCTAAAGAGCCTTTCCCTCTTTCGCCATTCGATCCATTTGCGGCATAGGCTAGCGTAGAAAGGCTGCACATTGCAGCTACTAGAAAAGTAGTATACTTTCTTATAGTCATGTATCCCTCTTGTTTGGTTATTTGCACCCAGGAAAAAGTTAAGATGCTTTCCCTCGACTTTGTACAACATTGTGACACGGTGCGCAGCGACGTCGGTCACAAAGTCGAAATAGAGTGAGACTAAAATTTGCATGTGATTTTCGTCAATTTTTTAGGGCAAATTCCATGCGTGGTTTTATTTCGGAGAATGATGTAAAGTGTCCCCTATGACGTCGGTTGTTATTGAGGATTTAGACGACAAAGGAAGAGGGGAAGGGCGCTTTGGCCCCTGCTATGTGCAGGTGCATAAAGTGCTTCCCGGTGAAACGGTTGAGGTCTATTTAGGCAAAGCTCGCAAGCAGCTGTATAAAGCAGCGCTTGAGGGCATCACTCACCCTTCCCCTGAACGAGTAGAGCCCCGTTGCAAGCATCAAGCTATTTGTGGGGGGTGCGCCTTTCAACAGATGGATTACGCAGCGCAGCTCCGCTGGAAACAGGCGAAAGTGGAAAAGCTCTTTGGCCCCCTCGTGGGTCAGATCCTCCCTTCAGATCCATGGCACTATCGGAACAAGATGGAGTTTTCCTTTGGCCAAGATGAGGCAGGTCGCCGCTTTTTAGGGCTGCTGATGCCAGGAGGTGGTGGCAAAGTGGTCGACATTCACGAGTGTCACCTGGTTCCCCGCTTCTTCAATGAGCTGCTGCAGCGCGTGCGCCATTGGTGGCTCCAAGAGGGGTTAGATGCTTATCACCATCGGCGCGATCAGGGACACTTGCGCACCTTGACCTTGCGAGAAGGGCCCCTTGTCATGCTCACCGTCTCAGGCCACAGCGACTTTCAGCTCAGCCAAGAACAGCAGGACCGTTTTGCCGCTCTTTTCGATAAAGGGACCTCTGTCCTCTTGCGCGTGCAAAAAATTACCAAAGGAACTCCTACTGCGTTTGAGGAAAAATTGCTCGCAGGAGAGCTCCATGTGGAGCAACAATTAGGAAAATTCCGCTTTCGGGTGAGCGCGACCTCTTTTTTTCAGCCGAATCGGAGGCAAGCAGAGCGGCTCTATCGCGAGGCCATTGCGATGGCCTCTTTGAAAGGTGATGAAAGAGTCTTTGACCTCTACTGTGGGACGGGCACCCTTGCGTGTTTTGCGGCTGAGCATGCGAAGGAGGTCATCGGGGTAGAGCTCAGTGAAGAGGCCGTTGCCGATGCAAAAGAAAATGCGAAACTCAATGCTCTCAATCATGTGCAATTTTTGCAAGGGGATGTCGCTGAGGTGGTTAAGAAATTACCTCCTCCCGACGTGATCTTTGTCGATCCCCCGCGAGCAGGCCTTGGAATGGCCGGAGCAATTCTTTTGAATCAGATGGGTACGAAAAAAATTATATATATCTCATGCAATCCCTATACCCAAGCTCAAGACTTGGAGGTTTTAACTCACTATCGGTTGATCACTTGCCAACCGATTGACCAAGCGCCCCATACTCCTCATATTGAAAACATCGCTCAACTGGAATTTTATCCTTCTAACAGTTAATATTGGTCCCATATTAACGCACAGAGATAGGAGCGATTTATGTTAGAATATTTTTTACTTGCACAAGAAAAGGCAAGCGCAGGCGGGAGTCTTACACAAATGTTGACGATGATCGCCCTTGCGATCGCCTTTTTCTACTTTATCGTGTTGCGTCCTGAGCGCAAGCGGCGCAAAGCGCTTGACTTACGTCGCAATTCGATGAAAAAAGGGGACAAAGTGACTGCGATGGGCATCCTCGCGACGATTGATAAGGTCAACGATGCGACGGTGATCTTAAAGCTCGTTGGAGATGCTAAGATGGAAGTGCTGAAGGCTGCCATCTCTGAGGTGCATGTCGCGGAACAACAAGGGATTGAGCCTGTCGTTGAAAAGGCCTAAAGTTCCAGATTTTACGCAGCTTCGCCATCAGATGGTGGAGCTGCAACTCATTTCCCGTGGCATTGAAAGTCGAGCAGTTTTAGAGGCGATGCGAAGAGTTCCTCGGGAACTTTTTGTTCCTGAGGAGTTGCGCGATTTCGCCTATGAAGATAACCCCCTTCCCATTGGTTTTGGGCAGACCATCTCTCAGCCCTATATCGTCGCTCTCATGAGCGAACTGGCGCAAATCACCCCTGGCGATCGTGTCTTGGAGATTGGGACCGGCTGCGGCTATGCAGCGGCAGTTCTTGCAGAGCTAGAAGCCGAGGTCTACACAGTTGAGAGGGTTTTCTCTTTAGGAGAAGAGGCCAAGAACCATTTGGAGACTTATCCCCATGTGCATGTGCGGATCGGAGATGGGTCGCTTGGTTGGGTTGAAGAGGCTCCTTTCGACGCCATTTTAGTCACTTGCGCAGCGCCAAGCGTTCCTCTATCTCTCATCGAGCAGTTGAAGGTGGGAGGGCGTCTTATGATTCCTTTGGAAGGGGATTTCTATCAGATTCTGACCCGTTTCTATAAGCAAGAAGATGGGACACTCAGGAAAGAAGAGCTGATCGGGGTGCGCTTTGTGCCATTAGTGCCGGGAGCACCAGAGTAGGGAGGGATGTTACCCGACTCGCCGCATTGCGATGTTCATAACTTCGCAGGCGTCTCTGGAAGGCCATTCTCTCCTCACGATACTTGCTACACCAATTGCTAAGATTCCACTCAAGACGGCTACTCCAGCGCTATTGCGGGCAAATTTGGCCCAATCGGGGTGTGTCTTTTTTAGGAGAGAGCGTGCCCCTATTGCGACAACTGCAGTGGAGAAGGTGCCAAGAGCAATAGCGAGGTCGAGTTTCATCGTCCTTCTATTATAAACAACGATGCCACCAACAAGGGCGACATCAGAGGCGATGAAGATGCTTTTTGCTAAGCGATTGCATTCGCAGAGGGCGAGAATCAAGCTCGTAACCGCCCCCGCCCCTGCAACGCAGTAGAGGCCAAAGGCAATGGTTTTTTCTCTTGCAATGGCTGAATCGTTTTCCATTGTTTTACTCTCCCAGAAAACAATAATGATATTTGAGATATCTTTACAAGTCAAGGAGAGAAAACAAGATAGACAGGGTCACCTTCGGTGGCAGGATAGATAAATTATTTTTTCTAAATCCCCCTCTGTGCTCTCTGTGGTAAAAAAATAAAATTAATAACCACAGAGATCACAGAGATCACAGAGAAGGTCCAATTCACCAACATAGGTAACACTTTGATTCACGAACCTTTTATCGAGCAAAATCGATTGACATATGTCAAATCTGCCGGTACGCTTCAAGTGTGATATGCGCCCTACTAACGACAAAAAGATTTATAAAGTTATCATCGAAATACCAGGTAATAAAAAGAGACTTTCCTTTGTGCCGGAAAAACATTTGCACAAACTTGAGGCGTTTTTGCAAAAGTATGGACAAGTAGAGTCTCTTCCCTGGGAAACACTCGCTAAAGATCGAATTGCCAAATACAAGAAATCAGGTTTGGCTCTGCGTGGTGCACGGTATCGCGAAGGTCTCTCTCAAAAAGAGCTCTCTAAGCGCACTGGTATCAGTCAGGAAAACATTTCTAAAATGGAAAATGGTCAGAGGGTTGTAGGTGAAAAAGTAGCTAAAAAGCTGGCCAAAGTGCTTCACATCGATTTTGAATTACTTACAGAAACAGGCAACGAATAACGATAACTCTGAAGTGGTTCGGATTGTTGGAGAGATCAATTTTGCATGTGCGATTGTCCAAAGGACAAATCGCACAGCGCTTTAAACGGAGTAGCTACTCGAGCTGACCGCTCCCCCCGTTCCCGTCCAATTGGTGTGAAAGAACTTGCCTCGCGGCTGATCCACCCTCTCATACGTGTGAGCCCCAAAAAAATCTCTTTGCGCTTGAAGGAGATTTGCAGGGAGGCGCGCACACCGGTAACCATCGTAATAGGTCAATGCTGAGGAGAAGCAGGGGACAGGCACCCCCTGCCTGGCGCTCGTAGCGACCACCTCGCGCCACCCTTTCTCACATTTGAGGATCGCCTCTCTGAAAAAGTCGTGGAGCAGGAGATTTTCCAGCTCATTATTCTCTTGATAGGCTTGTTTGATGTTGTTCAAGAAGCGGCTCCGAATGATGCAGCCTCCGCGCCACATGAGGGCAATGGCACCGTAGTTGAGCTTCCACCCAAACTCTTTAGCGGCTTGGCGCATCAACATGTAGCCTTGGGCGTAGCTGATGATTTTTGAGGCGTAGAGAGCGTTTCTTACCTGCTCGACAAAGGCCTCTTTATTCCCGGTAAAGGGAGGGGGAGTGTGGGGGATGAACTTGGATGCGCGGACTCTTTCTTCTTTGAGGGCAGAGAGGCAGCGGGCAAAGACCGCTTCGCCGATGAGGGTAAGGGGCATGCCCAAATCTGCTGCTGAGATGACGGTCCATTTGCCCGTCCCTTTTTGCCCCGCGACGTCGAGGATTTTATCCAGAAGGGCCTCTCCCTTTTCATCCCGATAGGCGAAAATTTGACTTGAAATTTCGATCAGGTAGCTATCGAGCTCTCCTTTGTTCCATCTGCCAAAGGTCTCACTAAGCGCTTGGTTGTCGAGGTGGACGATAGTAGAGAGCAGTTGATAGGCCTCACAAATGAGTTGCATGTCTCCATATTCGATCCCGTTATGGACCATTTTGACATAGTGGCCCGCTCCCCCTTCTCCGACCCAATCGCAGCAAGGCTCTCCATCAACTTTGGCGGCAATGGCTTGGAAGATCGGCTTCACATGCTCCCAGGCTTTAGGGTTGCCCCCTGGCATGATCGAAGGGCCATGGCGCGCCCCCTCTTCGCCTCCTGAGATTCCGGTCCCTATAAAGAGAATCCCTTTATCTGCGAGCGTGCGGCAGCGTCTTTCAGTATCAGGGTAGTGGCTATTGCCTCCATCGATGATGATATCTCCTGATTCGAGATAGGGAAGGAGATGCTCGATGAAGGTATCGACCGCTTCTCCTGCTTTGACCATGAGCATGACGCGGCGGGGACGTTTGAGTGTTTTAACAAATTCTTCCAAAGAGTGGGTCCCAATGATGGAGGTTCCTTTAGCAGGTCCAGCGAGAAAGTCGTCGACTTTTGAGACCGTTCGGTTAAAGACGGCTACTTTAAATCCGTGATCGGACATGTTGAGGACCAAATTTTGTCCCATCACCGCAAGTCCAATCAATCCTATGTCAGCTTGTGCCATTCTTCACCTCTATAGTCTTCCATCTACTTACGTATATCTTTTCTATGGATTGAGGGAAAGGGGGGAAGTAGGCTATTTTTGCCCCACGTGTTCTCGTAGCTCAGTAGGATAGAGCGGTTGCCTCCTAAGCAACAGGTCGCGCGTTCGATTCGCGCCGAGGACGAAAAAAATCCACGCAGAGGCACAAGGAAAATCGGATGGCGTTTTCTTTTTTTCTTTTGCGTTTCTGCGCCTTTTAAGCCATTTCTGAGGGGATATTTTTCGGCGAGCGCAGCAAGTGACCTCGACTTTGTACATTTTGAGTGACTCGCTGCGCTCGCCACTCAGAAAAATGTACAAGGTGAAAAATAGAAGTTGATAGAGAGCTTCCCACTTCGCATACTGATTGTTTTACTCCGACAAAAGGTAGGCGACAATGGACTCTCTATCTCCCAAAATTTTAGCAATCTTATCTCCTTTTGCGATACTTTTTTCAAAACCCTCTTGGGAGAAAGCGCTGACGATACTGCTCGGAACCCTTTTATGCGTGGGGAAACGAACAGTATGCTCGGCGTTGCG
>JAFEGQ010000031.1 GCA_018239785.1 Verrucomicrobiota bacterium | reverse complement strand
TGAACCATCGCCATGCCGTACGGTAACTGACTCCCTGCTGCTTTGCCCAAACGCTCAATTTCATGTGAATGAAATATCATATTTGACTATATCTGTCTATAATTTTGGCAACAGTTGCCAACCCTCTGAAGATTTGTTCCTTGCGTGCCCTCTACTTGGATGCGGACTGAATCAACGTCTTCAACGTTGCTAAATCTCTTAAACCCACCACCCTTTTCCACTCTTTTCCGTCTTTAAACAGGATCAAAGTGGGAACAGAGGTGACCTGAAACTGGGTCGTTGTCTTTTGCGCCGCTTCAATATCAAGCTTGAAAACCCTGACCTGATCCTTCATTTCCGCTGCAAGTTGTTCTAGAATAGGGGTTTGCATATGGCATGGACCACACCATTCGGCAAAAAAATCGACTAAAACAAGACCCTGACTTACCAATTGGGTAAAATTATCGTCAGTCATTTCAAGTAAAGCGCCAGCCATAACCAAACTCCTTGCGTTGAAGTTCCTCATCTTAGATGGATGACAAAAAAATCTCAATCTCCATTCGGTTGAAATGTTGAGGCAAAAAGTTGCCGTAAATGGGCTGTGTTGAAAAATTCGGAGCCTCCTCTAGGAAGGTGAGCGAAAAATCGTCAGATTCTGACGAGCTATCCCAGGAGACCGGAGAGTTTTTCAACACAGCCCCGTAAATGACAGCTTTTTTTATAATTTCTTTCTCAGAAAAAGCAGGGGCATGACAAAATATGGAACATATCGATCTACTTCAACAAAAAACTTGTTGCACCCCTTCTCTCACCTGTCATCCATTGACCTACCTATTTGGAGCTGCAACTCTTCTCTTGCCGCTGGCTTACTTCAATAAAAAAATAAAATTAAAAACTTTTGTCATACCCACTGCTCTATGCGCGCTTGCAACAGGAGTCAGCGCAACTTTCTCCACGAAAAATGGGGAAGAGGAGGAGATTCCTCAAGGACAAGCCTTCAACTCAGTCCAAGAATTTAAAGATTTTCTTGAAAATTTTTCAGACGCAAGCACGAAAAGCTTCAATTTCTCGGCGATTCTTAATAAGAATATTAAGGAAATTTTTAATTCACTAGCCCAACTGCAGCACCAAAATCCGTCCAATTTTCAAATCTTTTGGGGCACAAGAGAGCCTGTTATCTTAGAAGCTGGCTACGGTAATGACGAAGCCTTATGGATGGCGATCCATGCTCCTCAAAATGCCAACCTTTCTTTTAAATAATACGCCGGACAGATTTTTTCTCCCTCTAAAGAGGTAAACGAAGCCATCAAAGCAAGGGTCATAAGTGGAAATGGAAGGTTGAAATTAAAAGCCTCTACCTCTCCAATCCTACAGACGACTCTCTCGAGTTCTGGAAAAAGGTTAAAGTAGAATATCTCTGTTTAATCGGAACTCCAAATTTTACAAAAGATGGACTCTGGAAAGCTATCCTCGAAAAAAAGCCGAAAACCTTTGCGATGGATTGGATGGACATCGAGGATCAAGCGAAGTTTGGGTTCCGTCAACAATGGGAATATGTTGTAGGGCGAAATAGAGCAAGAGGTAAGAGGCAATTCCTGCGGCATCGCGCAGGAGGTGAATTAAAGGATAAGAAGTGCGAAAGCCGCTGACCCCTCTTTGTAAAACGACAGGAAAGGTCAAGAGCAGACAGACAAGATTTTGAAAAAACAAAATCTCCGTCACCGCCAAAGTGGTGGAGGCGAATTTGGCTAAACTGAGCATGCCCGCATAGGCTAGATAGCCAAGCGCGCACATGGCAGCTCCAGCTGCAACTGATCTGCGAAGCACTATTTCGCAGGAGCTGCTGTCACTGTTTGTTCCGTTACCTTCCATGTGAGGCGCCATTTGGCAGCAAGCGTTGCATCCTTTTGCTCGATCCATCCAAGGGATTCGGTGGTGCCAGGATTTACTTCGACTGCGCCAGGGACAAGACCGTTGAGGACGTTTTCGGTCCCTTCAAGGGCGACTTTCACAGTTGCAGGGTTTTTTCCGTTATTTTGAGCATAATAGGTGTAGCCAATGTGGTCTTGTTGGGTATTGAGCCGCTCTTGGCGCAATAAATCGACATTTCCTGCGCTGCCAATGACTTGCGTAGGAGCGGTCTCACTCCCATTGTTAGTAGCGGTGGCTTGGGCAAGGAGAGAGGAGCAAGCGAGTACAAGGACTAGAAACTTTTTCATGATGGTTCTCCATAGTTGGGGCCACAAATGGCCTGATCTTTCCAAAGTAGTGGGAGCACTTCGACGACTGAGGGGTGCCAATCGAGCCCTCGATGGTAGACGAGATTGGAGGCAATTTTTGAGGCGATGATGGCCTTTTTATGTCCCTCTGGGACACTTGCGTGGAGCCGCTCCCGGTAACGTTCGCGCAACAAGGGGGGCGCGTAGCTTTCAAAGCATAAATTAAGGGGATCTGCCAAAGAGGAAGGGAGCGCGAGGGGCTCTAAAAAGCTAAGGAGCTGATCGGTAAAGGCGTTGATTTTTTCTGAGGTCTGATCGGAGAGATCGGTCAGACACTGTCCGGTGGTTCTATGGGTGCCTAGCAGCAAATGGGCCTCATCGAGGGCGCGCGAGCGGAGGATTTGGAGCACTTGCGCAACATAGGTCTTTTTATGCTCTAAAATTTCTTCCTCAGAAAGAACCAATCCCTCAAGTACTTCAAAGGAAGAGCAGATGACGCCACATTTATTGGCTGAGCTATCTTTGATGACCAAGACCCCTCTATCTTGGAGAAGAATGCGCGCTTTAGGGGTCAGATAGAGATTGGCTCCTTCGACAATTCCTCTTGCCGTAGGGGCTCCTTCGGGCGTGAGAAATTCTTCGAGATTCCCTTCGTTTAAGGCGCGTGGGCGCCCCCCTGCTGGAATGAAGATGTCGGCAGGTGTCTGGTGGAGATTGGTGTGAAAGAGGCGGCTTGCTTCATTGGAAGAGACCCAATCGCGCACGACCACTCCATCGATTTTGCGCCAACATAGGGTCTTTTGGACGTAGGCCGACTCCTCTTTTGTGGTCCTGCGATCGAGCAAAAAAGCCCCTTCGGAGAGTTTATCTGGGGGATAGAAGGAGATGGGGCGAGCGGCATGAAAGAGGGTGACGAGCTCTTTGAGATCGAGTCCTTGATCATCCCGAATGGTCCCTGAGATGTCGGTGATGGCTACGAGTTTTGCAGTGTTGGGGCAATCGCGGTAGAGATTCAGGATCTGATTGCCAGCGACATCTCCATCGGGTCCCCCCGAAATTTTGACTGTGAAAGGCTGTTTTGCGGGATCGATGTCTAAATACTTAAGCATTTCGTGCATGTAGACGTTCACCCCTAGAGAGGTGACCCCATATTCCTTGTGGTTGATCCCAGTGAGAGGCTTACTGGAGATAAACGAGCCACCTGGTTTGTACCCATACCGTTTGCTATGTTGAGCGATCCATTGGAGCATGGGGGACTCCAGCCGCTCATCTGGCCCTAAGTAGAGGTACTCGGGTTTTTTGTAGTAGTCGACGATGTGTTTGGCTTTGAGCGTCCCATCGGGATAGCAGTTGACGAGAGAGAGGAGAGCGTCGACAAAGGTGCGTTGGGTCTGTTCGAGGTACTCTGTCTTTTCCTCCCGCACATAATTTCTGAGTTTTAATTCGATCTCCTCTGGGTTTAAGTCCGAGAGTTGGAGTTCTCGCTGGAGGATCTCTTGCTCGGCCTTGAGCCGCTCATAGGGTTTGAGGAAGATGACCGCTTTTGCTCCCCCTTCAGGGATATCTTTATTTTTTTTCTGCTGCGTGTAGGCAAGGCCGTAGGCTTCTCGAAACACCCCGTTGAGTTCGATGGCCATTTGCTCATGAGATTCAGGGAAGACCGTCCGCAAGCCTCCCCTCGCGAGATCTCGGAACCGGATATGGAAGCCTAAGTAATGCATCCCTTTAATAAAGAAGATGGCGAACGGGAGCTCGGGGAAGAGGGATTGCCGGTCAAAGGGGGCTTCATCGAGGTAGTGGGGATCGAGGCGAAAGGAGAAGGCGCATTTATTATTTCTGTAAAAGTTGGTTTTGAGGGTGTAGCGGACAAAAACGACTGCTTGATGGAGGACGTTTTTGCGCCGAATATCGTTGACTTCGTGTCCGGTGTCGAGGAGCTTGATCTGCTCTTCGATGTTTTTGCAGATCTCCTCAGAGTGCTTGAGATTGTGTTTATCCGGGTCAAATTTTGCCTCAAAGGCCTCACACACTTGGACCGTGAGTTGAGGGTGGCGGCAAAGGGCTTCGGTGACACTGGCAAGGGTGTAGAAGTGGGGGTCAACATTGAGTAGCACCTGGTGGATGAAGTAGGCCATGGATTTGAGGAGATTGGCTAAGTTGCCTCTCAAGAGACCGGGGGTGACAAAGGTCTCTATAATTTCTGTAAACCCTCCGAAGTATTTGAGGGTCACTAACTCGCGCAAGAAATCGGGGACATCAGCCGCCTCCCATGCCGCTTGACCCAGGGATCCATGGAGGCCAATGGCCATGATGAGAATGCTCCGTTTGCCATAGGGGTCGATGTAGGTCGCATTGACCTGTTGCATCACAAGGCCGTGCCTTTTGACAAGGCGGGCGAGTCGATAGAGAAAGTCGAGTTTCGGGGTGTTGCGCCAAGCGAGGACCACTTGCATCGAAGGGATTCCCGTGGTTTGCCAATTGTCGTTATAGCGCACCTCGTACTGACAGTGGTCACGAGTTTTTGCCCGGAAGAACATATCGAGGGCGAGCGCTAGCCGATCGAGGGGGAGGGAGCTTAAAAATCTCGTGTTGATGCTGGAAAGGAGCGATTTCAAATCGTGATCGGTCAACTCGGGATTGCGCTCTTGGACTTGCACCCTCAGGGCATCAATTTTTTCCTTAGGGAGGGGGAGTTTGCCGGTCTCTACAGCTTCAGTGAAGTAGAGCGTTGTGA
>JAFEGQ010000030.1 GCA_018239785.1 Verrucomicrobiota bacterium | reverse complement strand
TTCCCGCCGGGCTACTCCCTCTGTTTGCCAACTGCAAAAAATCGTACCCTTCAAGCCCTTCTATAGCTCTCGCCTTTCTTCCTTTCATATGATCCTCCATGCGGAGGATCATATCAGGGATGTCAAGTCAATTTATGATGTTATTTTTAGGAAATGGTATTAATTGGCTATATATCATCAATAAGAGGTCCTTAAGGGGGATGAAGCGCGAGTTCGGTTGCACGAGAACGACCAGCTCGATGGGGTCCTTTTTATCGACCGATGTGCACGAAACTACGCGCGCGCCTTTTTGCGCAACTTCGCCGCTTGGACAGCTCCAAAAAAAGCGAGTAAGGCGAGCCCCATCATCGGCAGATGAGGGACGAGCTTGTGAGTTTCGATAAAAGAAACAAGAAAACGGAGGCCAATGGCTGTCGTGAGAAAGAGGGCGATCAAGGCAGCATAGCGACTTCCGTGTTTGATTTTCCTTGCGCAAAAGAGGAGGACAAATCCTCCACCGCATCCTACAAGCAGTGAAGGCAAACTGTTGGCTTTAAGATAACCGATGGCTCCTCCAACAACACAGGCGAGGCCAAAGAGGGCAACGGCGAGAGAACAAAAAGTGGACTTCTTCACGGATACCTCGTGGTTGAATGCTTACAGGATGCCAAAATCATGTCCATCCATCAAGGCAATTAATGAGAGAGGCGGTGCCACTGAAAGAAATTGAATGGCTTGTTTTGGCACCAGGGGTTGTTATTGCCATAGTTAGTATGTCCATACTCATCTCCCATCCGCACCATCGGAATCCCCTTGGCTGAGAGGAGAAGATGCCGAAATTGCGCCATCTTCTCCTCTCTTATCGCACAAATCGCCGGATCCTTCGTCTCTCCTTCGACTCCATAGTTGCAGCTAAAGTTTTCAGAAGCGCCATCTCGATTGCCCTCTCCATTGGCGAGGTTATGTTTTTTATTGTAGGAGACTAAATCACGCAGAGTAAAGCCATCGTGACATGTGACAAAATTAATGGAGGAGGAGGGGTTGCTATAGAGCTCCGGAGAACCGGCCATGGCATTGGCAAAATCTGCTTCCATTCCAGGATCTCCCCGCACATATCTTCTAATTGTGTCTCGAAAACGGCCATTCCACTCTTTCCAAGGGCCCCACTTGGGGAATTGTCCCAACTGATAAAGCCCTTGCGCGTCCCACGCTTCGGCAATGAGGGTCACGGGCAAGGTGCTGATTTTTGCAATCAAAGGATGGGGATCTAAGGGTTGACCATCTTCTCCCCTTGTCAGTACGGAAGCTAAATCAAAGCGAAAACCATCCACCCCTTGTCCGATCCAATGCTCGAGGCTTTGGAGAATCAACTCCTGTACTCTGGGATGATTCGGATTGAGCGTTCTGTCGCAACCTGAGTAATTCTTCGGGAAAAACATCTTGGCATCGTGGAAAACACCGCGACCCACATGGTTGTAGACCACGTCTAAATAGAGGCGTAGGCCAGCTGCATGGAGCTCCTCGACGAGTGTCCTAAATTCTTGGAGGGTTCCGTAAGGGGGGTGGAGATCAAAAAAGCTCAAAGGGGTGTAGCCCCAGTAGTTGCGCCTGTTATTGAAGAGGAAGACCGGCATCAGTTCGACCACTTTCACCCCTAACCCGACAAGATAGGGGATCTTTTCAACGATTCCTAAAAAGGTGCCAGGATGTTTGACTTTCGAAGAGGGATCGGCAGTAAAGCCGCGCACGTGCATTTCGTAAATGACCATTATTTTATCATTTAACATACCAATTATTTTTTCAAGGTTGTCGAATAAGTTGAGAGACTGTTATGCGTCGCTAAATAGGACAACGATAGGTGAACTTTGGCAGCAGTAGGTGGTCGAATCAGAAAGGCTGTGATCCAGAAGCTCCTCGATCAGCAGCGCAATGCTTGTTATGTGCTCATTACTTGTGGAGAGCCCAGCGAGGAGGGGAAAATGGAGGTAGAGCTCACCTATGAAGGGGATCAAGACTTAGCTACCTATTTGATAGAGAGCGCTCATCAATACATTTGCACGAGTTCTGAAGGGGAGTTTGGAGAAGAATTAGGAATCTGAGGTTTCACTTGCTTCAGGCGCCCTCCAAGGGATATCCTTCTGGAAGGATGATAGTTAAATTAGCAAATCGCCCTTCTCTAGTATTGATGGTGGGGCCCTTTTTTTTACTCCTGACCCTGTTACTTGCCATTTTTCATCTTGGGGCTGGGGCGCTTTATCTCCCTCTGCTGTGTGCAGTGGGTCTTTCGTGCATTGCTTTGTTTGCGCACCGTGGCCTTTATCTCGCTTGGGGGGTCATTGCGGCATTGATGCCCTTTTACCACTCTCCTTGGGAGATGGGGGCAGCTGTTTCAATTTCACTGGGCCTTTGGATCGCCCATCTCGCCATTGGACAGTTTGAAAAGGGATTGGAGGACAAAACTTCCCAAACAGGCGCAAGAGAGACCGAACTCACCGAAAAACTTCAAGTGATCCAAGAGCAATTTGAGATCGCCTCGTTAGAAACTGAGCGTTGGTTGAAGCAGTACCGTCTCCAGAAGAGTGATGGGGAAAGCTTGCAACAGCGGCATGAGACGATGTTCTCCGACCTTATGGAAGCGCAAAGAAAAGTTGAGCAGCAAAGACAAGAGCTCAATGAGGTGCGCACAGCTCGCTTGGAAGCTTCTCTTGAGGCAAAGAGCTATTTGGCGGCTCTGAAAAACGCTCAAGAAGAGCTTAGCTCTTCAGCTGAGCAACTGGAAGAAGGGCGGGAAGCGGCGCGCAAGCTCAGGCAATTGCAAGAGCAGTTTGAAGAGCGCAATGAGATGATTCATCAAGTGCGTAAGGAGCTCTGGCAAAGCGAGTCACAAGTCCTCTATTTCAAAGGTTTAAGTTGGGAAGAGGAGCGCAGTTGCGATGCCACCCATGAGGCTTTGGTCGCCGATTTAGCCATGTATGAAGAAAAAGAGCAGGAGCTGGAAAAAGAAAAGGCTGCCCTCGAAATGCTCGTGAGCAGCCTCATTAGTGAGCTCAAAGGGCGTTCCGTCCCTTCATTTGCTCCTAGGTGATCTTTAACAGAGCTCGCAGCGGCTTTAGATGCATAATTCCAAACAGTACTCCGCCCCCTAAAACTGTCGCAGCTAGTGCCGTAACAACTTTTTCTGCCCCAGTTAGCTTCGGTACGGTTCCGTTTTGGTCTTCGACCTGCTTGTGTTGTTGAATTCGATTATTTTCCATTTTATCTCTCCTTGGATTGCCGGTTAAATTATTATTTTAACATAGAAATATTAATGGAATATTTAAGATTCGCAAAGATTAACTATTTCTTATCAATTTTTAGGCGATCGTAAGAATTTCATGGCCAGTGGCTGTGATGAGCACCGTATGCTCCCACTGGGCACTGGCCTTGCCGTCGATGGTGCGAGCGGTCCACTGGTTAGCGTCAAATACAGCCTCGGGTTTGCCCGCATTGATCATCGGCTCAATCGTGAAGATCATCCCTGGTGCTAGGGGGATTTTTATATCATTATAACAGTGAGGAATTTGGGGAAGTTCGTGAAACTCGATGCCGACCCCGTGCCCCACGAATTGATGAACGACAGAACACCCTTTTTCTCGGGCGTAGGCTTCGATCACATCCCCGATCTCCTGGACCAAGACTCCTGGCCGGCAAATGGCAAGAGCTCGATAGAGGCACTCTTTGGAGACGTCGACCACGAGAGCCTTTTCTTGTGAGATCTCTCCTATGCAAGCCATAGCGCTACAGTCGCCATAGAAACCGTTGAGCATGGGAGAGACGTCGATATTGAGAATATCTCCCTTTTTAAGGGGGGTATCATCGGGGAATCCATGGCAGATCACTTCATTGAGGGAGGTGCAGATGCTTTTGGGGTAGGGAGGGGAGCCATAATTGAGGGGGGCTGGGATGGCACCGGCCTCTTGATGCAGCTGACGCGCTAGTTGATCGAGCGCATTGGTGGTGAGACCTTCTTTAGCCTCTTCGACCAGCCTTTTGAGAATTTGAGCAGCTAACTGGCAAGCAGCGCGTATCCCTTGGATTTCCTCATCCGTCTTCAAGTGAATCTGATACTGGCGCGCATATTGGTCTCTAAGGCGCTCAGCCTCAAGGCCGGGCGAGAGATTTGGAGCATGGCACTTCTTGAATTTTTTGCCACTGCCACACCAACAATTGTCATTGCGTCCGATCATACGAGATCTACTATGAGGGGAAGAATCCTATTTTTGCAAAATCAATAAATCACTTTCGTCAAAACAAGGCCGTGGGCGGGGGCGCAAGGACCCGCAGCAGTCCTATTTTGCGCCTCTACAATGGCAATGAGAGCAGAAGGGGGGAGCTTCTCCTTGCCCACCTGAACAAGTGTTCCTACAAGATTGCGCGCCATGCGGAAAAGAAAGCGGTCCGCCGTCAATTCGATGCGCAGCTGCCCACAAGATTCTGTGAGGAGAATTTTTTTAAGCGTCAGTTGAGGTTCTTGCGACTCTTTTTTCCGATTTGTAAAAGCGCTAAAATCCCTTGTTCCCAGGAGATAAGGGATCGCCTCTTCCATCAATGTGGAGTTGAGGGGGCCTGTATGCCAGGAAGTGGATCTCTCATGAGGAAGTTGTACAGCTTCTATGGAAAGATGGTAGTGATAAGTTTTTGAAATGGCGTCGAGGCTCGGGTGAAAAGGGGAACAAGCGCTGATCTCGAGGATCCGCAGATCAGGAGGCAAGAGTTGATTGAGGCTATAATGAAGCCTTTCTAAGGAATAACGGGAAGGGAGGGTCGCTGTGACAATTTGAGCTAAAGCATGGACGCCTGCATCTGTTCTGCTGGCAGCGTCGAGAGGAATCGAGAGGTCAAATAACTGATGAAGCGCTTTTTTAAGGGTCGATTCAATGGTGGGCCCTAATCCATTATCTTGCCATCCAAGATAATGGGTACCGTCATAAGCAACGGTGAATTTGCAAAAAGTATTTTTATTCATGCGTTAACTATGATAATGTTTTGCGCAATTAAAGGAGAAACCGAGCTAATGCGTATTTCAGCTGCTGAGGCTATTAAGAGATTGCTTGAAGGGGAGATCGTGGCTCTTCCGACCGATACGGTCTATGGGGTGGGAGCTAATTTTCGCGATTTAGTGGCTGTGGAAGCGCTCTATTCTCTCAAGGGGAGAGATGTTGCCAAGCCGCTGATTTTGCTGGCAGCGGACTTAAGGGAAATTGAGTCGTTTTTGCTTTTTATTCCTCATGGATTTTATGAGATGGCAGCTGACTATTGGCCAGGAGCTCTCACCTTAGTTTTGCCTGTCGATACGAGCAGAATTCCTGGAAGGGTCCGCGCTGATTTGCTTAACTGCGGTTTTCGTATTCCCGATCATCCCCTTGCTTTAGAGGTGTTGCGCAAAACAGGTCCTTTAGCAGTCACCTCCGCAAATCTTTCTGGTGGCGCCTCTTGTACCTCAGCAGAGGAGGTAGAAGCGGCGTTTGGGCACAAGCTCCCTTTGCTCAACGGAGGGCCTTGTCTCGATGGAGTCGCCTCCACAATTTTGGCCTATGATCAGAAGAATTGGAAACTCATCCGGCAAGGGAGCGTTGTGATCCCGTCGCATCTTCTTGCATAATAAAACTTTTCTCTATTGCTTGAAAAATCCTTTTTAAATTACATGAATTTCTTGTAATGGGTCACTTGGTGAATAACCCTTATGCGATTTTTGAAAAAATTGTTCACATAAAGAGAGGAATTTTCTTTCATGAAAGGTTACCTTAGACATGCCAATCATTTAGGCATTTTTTTAGCGATCTTATTTATCCTTTGCTTTGCTTGGCAATGGATCCATCCCGCTTCATCGCAAGCCGGTTTGCATCTTTTTGAATCCTTCTTCTTCGGGTACACGGGGAAGAATATACTTAGCTTTATTTTGGGGCTCATTGAGAGCTACATCTGGGGCTATATTTTCTTTGGACTTTATTGCTTATCCTGCCGTTGCGCCGCTTGTTGCTGCCACTGCAAGAAGCCTTAATTTTTCGGGTTAACCCAGGTTTTCTGGCCTGGGTTTCACATTGTCTCTACATAGATCCGTTTTTCTATTTCGCTAAAGGATAATGCATAAAGCGCATCGATAAATGCGCTTTTAAAAGAACCAGGTCCCCCACTTTTTTCAGCCGCGATTTCTCCCGCAATTCCCATGAAAACAGCCGCATAAGCAGAGGCGAGCAAGGGATTTTGCTGTAGGGCTAGAAAAGCTCCCGCCACTGCTGTTGCTGTACAGCCCATGGCAGTCACTCTTGCCATCAAGGGATGCC
Source organism: Verrucomicrobiota bacterium (assembly GCA_018239785.1). Classification (GTDB taxonomy): domain Bacteria; phylum Chlamydiota; class Chlamydiia; order Chlamydiales; family JAFEGQ01; genus JAFEGQ01. The sequence goes on along the minus strand of JAFEGQ010000030.1, from coordinate 243 downwards.
CATTATGGATTAGAATTAGGGAGCGGCCATCCGTGACAACGTCGGTTTTTCCACTCATTCAGACGATGCAATTCTGTTGCGTGGCCAGTGCTTTTGCCGTTTCTATGTGATCTAAACCATTAGATCTCTTTCGAAATTCATAGTTGGCTCTCAAAGCAAGAAAAGGGCAGTGAATAGCAGCTGAAGCATTAGGTCAGCTACGTAAAAATCTCGGGCTGCTCACGCTTCCGCGCTATTCGCAGA
>JAFEGQ010000002.1 GCA_018239785.1 Verrucomicrobiota bacterium | reverse complement strand
GAGGGGGAGTCATACACATGCAGCACATCTTCGCCGACCCGAGCATAGCCATGATTTTCAAGGCACGTGGGCACCTGATCCTGTGGCTCAATTAAAATCTCCTCGTGATGCACAGAGGTTTTACGCGCCATCCGATCCAGAGCGGCGATCTTATGCTCCGCCACCCACCCCTCAACGGCAAAGACACTATTGCCCAAACTCATCTCCACATGCTCTTGCGCTGTGAGGAGATGGTATTCATTGAGATGGGCAATGAGGGCCGTTTCAAGAGCCTCCTTCCGTTTTGCATATCCCTTGAGCTCATGCTCTGCACGGGAGATCTCATGCTCGATCTCCTTAAAACGCCCCTCTAAGGAACCTAAAGAGCGCTCTATGCGCATCTCTGTCAATCCGGGATAAGTCATCCGGTGTGGGCTAATAGAAACGAAATAGTGCAAAGCATGATCAGACCCCACATCAATCAGGTGAGGTTCCTCGCCAACATCGTGTGCATGGCGGCTAAAGAAAAATTGAACGACTCTTCCGTGAGCCTCGAGGTAGTGGAGATCTTCGATCGAAAAATGACCAAAGATGTGAATTCTGGAGATCTCCTGAGTGACGATCCTCTTTTCGTCTTGCAAATCGGTGATCCGCCCAGCAAGCCAGCAAATCCTCTCTGCTACCTCATCAGCATGAGACGCCTCTATAAAATCCTCTTGCTTCATCGGTTTGACCGTGCGCAAGATCCGATTTGCGTCGATGAGCTTTTGGATCTGGTGAGGGCGCTCTTGAGGGCCCCTCTTGGAGGGGTCGATAAATTGGACAATACCCGCTTGCTGCGCCTGCCGAAAAAAGCGCTCCCGATCTTCAAGGGCGCCGAAGAAAATGAATTTTTTTACGTCTCTTCTCATGCCCCTTTCCTCGCGACAATTTTCGCCTTCGCCACCTTAGCTTGACTGACAGCGGCAAGTTCTTGATCTCCAAGAAAGATCTTAATTTTTTTGATGTTAGCTTTAGCGCGCGGAATAAGAACTTTCTCAAAGAGATTCACCCGAATGGAAACCTGCCGAAGTTCCGCCTCTAAAGCGCCCACTTTCTCTTTCGCCACTTCGCTGCGGACAAGCGCCTCTACCCGCTTTCTCTCCTGTTCCATGGCGGCATCAACCCAAGGGGGGGTGTCAAAGAGGGTGTATTCGACTTTTTTAAAGACCACTTTGTCTAAGACAGGAATCTCGATCCCCGCCACATTCTCTTGTCTCTTGTGCACTTCCTCAATTTGCGCCACTAAACTCAAATCGATCGACAGTTGCGCATCAAGCAAAAAAGCAAAACGGTCACACCGCTCCTTTGCCTCTTGCAACTCCCCAAGCCGCTCCTCTAGCTCGAGTTTCGCCTCGTAGACTTCGGTCTGCAACATCCCCTTTTTCAGCTGTAAGGTCGGGAGATATTTCTCCAGCTGAGCCAGGCGCAACTGTTGAGCGCGTAATTCATTCTTGGTTAGCTTGATTTCGGCCAATATTGCTCCACAAGCGTTGCTTTAATTCCCACCTCTTGGGCTCCAAAACAGCGGCTTAAAATTTGCCATCCCAGATCAAGAGCCTTTTCCAGAGGGAGATTCACTTGAAGGTTCATCATCTTTGTTTCAAAAAGTTCTGCATATTTAATGAGCTGCTGGTCCCAACGGCTCAACTTAAAGCCCATCCCCTGCCGCTCTTTTGCCTTCTTCGACTCAGCAAAGAGGCGAATCATCGCGTTGGCGAGATCCCCGTGGTCATTTCTGGTCACTTTTCCAATGACCAGCTGCTTGAGGCGGGAGAGTGATCCAAAGGGGTCTATAAAGCCGTTGTGCAGATAGAACTGCCCTTCGGTGATGTAGCCGGTGTTATCGGGAATTGGGTGGGTGACATCTCCCCCAGGCATGGTCGTCACGCCAATGATCGTGATTGACCCAGATCCATCGATATCGACAGCCTTCTCATAGCGACTTGCCAAATCGGAATAGAGGGACCCTGGATAGCCCCGGTTCGAGGGGACCTGGTCCATCGTAATCGCAATTTCCTTCAACGCGTCGGCAAAGCGGGTCATGTCAGTGAGAAGGCATAAGACATTTTTCCCTTCCACCGCAAACTTTTCTGCGCAGGCCAGGGCCATGTCGGGGACAAGGACACACTCCACCGTAGGGTCGGTCGCGCGATGGATAAACATCACTGTTTTATCAATCGATCCCGCCTGCTCCGCATTATCGATAAAGGATTGGTAGTGATCGAAAGTCAACCCCATCCCCCCAATGACGACAACATCGGCATCGGTTTGGTTGGCGATCCGCATCAACAATTCGTTGTAGGGCTCACCAGGCACGGAAAAAATGGGGATTTTTTGCGATTTAACGAGGCAGTTGAAAAGATCGATCATCGGGATGTTGGTCCGCACCATCTGACGGGGGATAATTCTTCTGACGGGATTAAACGAAGGCTGGCCGATATCGAGCGACTCTCCCATGATCGCAGGTCCCCCATCCACAGGAGCTCCTGACCCAGAAAAGCGTCTCCCTAGCAGCTCTTCTCCGTAAGTCACCTGCATCTGGCGCCCTAAAAAAGTGACCTTATCTCCCGTGCAAATGCCCCGAGTGGTGCTAAACACCTGTAAGGTGACCTCTTCTCCTTCGAAGCGCAAGACAGAAGCGTAAGTAAAACGCCCATCTCGTTGATCAATGCGGGCCAACTCTCCCAGCCGCACCCCTTGGGCGGTGACGGTGATGAGGCTGCCTCGAATATGGTGAATCCTCTCGTAGACCTTTTTCACGCGTGGTGCCTCCGCTGCTCTTCAATCCGATGCTCAATTTTTCGATACGTTGCCCGGTACTCCTCAGAATTAAAGCTGAGAAAGTTCATGTTCTTGATCTCGTTTTGGAGGCTAAGCATAAAGGCCCTTGCCTCCCCATGCGTTTTGATATCGAATTCCGCCTCGACGATCTGATTGATCAGAGCATAGAGGGGAATCTGCCTCTCCAAGGGGCAATAGGCATCCTCTTTGTCAAAAGCATTTTGCTGCAAGTAGGCGAAGTCAAAGAGTTCAGCCTTCAGGTAGATGATCATATCCTCAAGAGCTGTCCCCTCCTCGCCCACCACCTCCATCCGCTTCCCAATCTCATCTCCTTGAGACAACATGTGGGCAAGTCGCTCCACTTTAGCCGACCACCCTTCATCGCCTGTGATCGCATCGAGCTCTGCACCCACCCCTTCAATGTACTTCGACCAGCTCATCAGAGGATCGATCGAAGGGTAGCGCCGCGCATCTGAGCGCTCGCGCGATAGCCCTAAAAATGCCCCCACAACCGCAAGTGTTGCCTGGGTGACAGGCTCTTCGAAGTTGCCTCCCGCAGGAGAAACCGCTCCGCCAATCGTCAATGACCCTTGCGAGCCATCTTTGAACAGCAACACCCCCGAGCGTTCATAAAACTCAGCGATCCGGGAAGCCAAATAAGCGGGAAAGGCCTCTTCGCCAGGGATTTCTTCGAGGCGCCCTGACATCTCTCGAAGCGCCTGTGCCCAACGGGAGGTGGAGTCGGCGAGCAATAGGACATCGAGCCCCATCTGCCGATAGTATTCGGCAATGGTGACTCCCATATAGACCGAAGATTCGCGAGCAGAGACAGGCATCGAGCTTGTATTGCAGATGATGACTGTCCGGTTCATCAGCGATTCGCCCGTATGAGGATCGGTCAAGTGGGGAAACTCCCGGAGCACCTCCACCACCTCTCCCGCACGCTCTCCGCACGCACAGACGACGACGATATCCACAGCAGAGTACTTCGAGAGGTGGTGCTGCAAGACTGTTTTCCCAGCGCCAAAGGGACCTGGCGTGCAAAAAGTGCCCCCTTTCATCAATGGAAACTGCGTGTCGAGGATCCGCATCCCCGTCTTGAGCATTTTTGAGGCGCGGATCTTTTCTCCCTCTTGCATCGCCGCTTTGATCGGCCAGCGCTGCACCATGGTGAATTGATGCTCTTCTCCCTTCTCATCCACAGCGGTTGCGACGACGTGATCAACCGTGTAACTGCCAGATCCAGCAACTTTTTTGAGAGTGTATCTTCCATAATGGTTGAAGGGGATCATGATTTTATGGCGGAAACGCCCTTCGATCACAAAGCCGATCGCATCTCCCCGCTCGAGAGTCTCTTCTACCTTAGCAGTGGGGGTAAAATCCCAGTGGCGCTCTCGATCTATTGGAGGCAAATAGATGCCGCGCGGCAAAATCAACCCTGTCTGCGCTGCGACTTTTTCGAGGGGATTTTGCAAGCCATCAACAATCGAAGAGAGGAGGCCTGGCCCCAGCTCTGCCTCTAAAAGGTGCCCTGTAAAGCGGACGAGGGTCCCTCTTTCGACGCCACGGGTATCTTCAAACACCTGAATTTTGGCCTCTTGACCCGCCACTTCGATGACCTCAGCTTTGAGTAAAGTGCCCTTCAACTCCACCATGACCACTTCACCTTGCTTGATTTCCCCTTCGAATTTTACCTGTAAGAGGTTCCCAAAGGCGGTGGTCACTTGGCCCTGCACATCTGTCATTTTAAATCCTCCAAGATCATCAATTGAATCATGTAGCCAAGCAGAAAACCGAGCGAAAAAGTCTCATCCTCGAGCCATTCTTCGATCTGCAAAAAGCGAAAGCGGGACACTTCCCGATGCAGCTCTTCGGGTTCACTCCCATATTGCGCGAAAATTTCCTTCAGTTTTGCGAACTCTTCAGGGGGCTCATAGGTGGGGCTATCTCGCTGAGCGATGATATGAGCGACAATTTCATCTTGTGGATCTTCATGCTGCAGTTCGAAAACCGGATCGCGCCCAAGGCGTTTAGAGCGAAATCCGATCATCACGAAGCGAAGCTTCCGCTCAAACTCTAGCCAGTGGCGCAAAAATCCTGTGGCTATAGGAATTTCGCGATGAAAGAATTGGACGATGAGAGCGCCCGGGGTTTCGATAAAACTGTGGGCATTTTCGGGAAGACCATTACCCCCCAAAAGGGCTTCTTCCATCTCTACAGCTGAGAGATTGCCTCGGGGGTCGAGCGGCTTTTGTCGCCAATAGGCCGATAAATTGTACAGATCGACCAAATGGCGCACCACCTTGACCGAGTTGAGCTCCTCTGGCGACAAGTTGGCCTCATAGAGGATCATGAGATCATGAAAAGAGATCTCAGGAGGCTCTCCGAAGTAGAGTGCGGGCAGTGAGCTAGCTTCAAAATAATGGGTCATCACCGGCCAAATAAGAGGTTCCGAAAATCTTTGCGAATATGGTGGCTGAGGAGCTCTTTTAGCGCCTCATCAGAAACATCGATGGCGACATTTTGGTCCACCAAACGGACCTTCACCCCTCCCAAGAACAGCCCTTGTTGGAGTTTTGAGCGCACTTGTTCCAAGAGAAGCATTTCCACAGCATGCCGGTCCACTACTTTGGGGATCAAGACCTCGAGATCGGTCGACAACCCCTCTTTTTCCACCGCTTTGACGATGGCATTGATCAAAGCGGCCATGAGCTTAGGATCTCCTGAAGCTGAGGTGATCAGTTTGCCAAGCTGATCGGAGAAGAGGGTATTTTCAATTTCCTGCTTCAGAGACTGGAGGCTTTGGCGCACTCCCTGTTCCATCGCCGAGGTAAAAATGGCCTTTTCCTTAGCCACCCGCTGTTTAGCGGCCGATTCGATCTCTGCTGCCTGTGCGTGTGCTTTCGCAAGGATCTCTTGCGCTTCAGCCTCCGCTTCTTGCTTGATCCGCTCTGCATCTGCCTGCGCCGGCTCGATCGTTTCGCGCCTCAAGAGATCGCAGATCTTTTGGATTTTTTCCTTACCCGTTTGTAGAGACTTGACCGTCATTTCCCTTATCTCCTATTTCCTACTCGGTTATCTCTGATCTTTCCCTAAAATACAAGCGCTGAAGTACACTTAGGGCCAGTTAACTTCAAGAATGAGCTTTTCGTGCCCTTGCCCGAGCCCTTGCCCCTGCCCGACTCTCTTAAAAAATCAGGCAGAGGCAAGGGCTCGGGCAAGGGCACGGTGAGTCACCGATAAGGTTCTTTTATGCCAACGAAACATCCTCTTGAGTTTGCCTGTGTCAAATGTGGCGAGTCTGTCGCCCTCTCTCTTGTCGAAGGGGAGATGCCCTCTTGCGCCAGTTGCGGCAAACGGTACACCTTTGAAGGAACGCAGTTGCAAAAGCAGCTGCGCCAATTTGAGGCCCTGTGCCGTCAAATCCAAGCCTCCAAGGAGATCTTTAGCGAAGCTGCTGTCGCTGTGGATGTTGGACCCTCTCGCGTCCGCATCCCTCTAAAATTATTACTTACACGCTTGAATTCTGTTCTCGATTTAGAGATAGAAGGGGTAAAGACGACGATTACTTTTCGCGTGGAGGCGTTAAATGAACAAACTGGAAAAACTTCGTAAGCTGACCACTGTAGTCTCTGACACAGGCGACATTGAAGCGATTGGCAAGTACCGCCCCACCGATGCGACGACGAACCCTTCGCTCATCTACTCGGCTGTTCAAATGCCTCAATACCAGCATCTTTTAAAGGATGCCCTCAATTATGGACGGCAAAATGGGAGGCAGCTGCACGAACAAGTCGCTCTTGTTTTAGACAAGCTCACCGTCAACTTTGGGCAAGAGATCCTCAAAATTGTCCCTGGACGCGTCTCCACGGAAGTGGACGCTCGCCTCTCCTTTGACATTGAAGGTTCCATCCGCAAAGGGCGGCGCCTCATCGCCCTCTATGAAGAGGTGGGGATCAACCGGGAGCGGATTTTGATTAAGCTCGCCTCCACTTGGGAGGGGGTCCAAGCGGCCAAGATCCTGGAAAAAGAGGGCATTCATTGTAACATGACTCTGATGTTCAGCGTC
>JAFEGQ010000029.1 GCA_018239785.1 Verrucomicrobiota bacterium | reverse complement strand
TCCCGCCACCACTCCCTCTTCTCTTGCCTCAATGCTGTTGGCATACCCACCTCTTGTTTGTGAAAATCACAAGGGTGCCATAACCCGAACACGCTAAAAAGATGGGCTCGTTAGACGCTTACCCTCAACCTAGTCGCAGGAATTTACAACTTGGAGTTGGTGTCGTGAATTATAAAATCTAATATATTGCGACTAGCGCGAAGCGCAGAGCTAAGCTGATTTTAAATTATTTTTTATTGTTCGAGAAAATCGCGCCGATTGGCACGAATTTCGCGCCATTTTTTGATGACCTGCGCCGCAAGGGGAGCTGCCTCCTTTCCGTAGTCGCCAAAGGGGAGGTGGATAACGACCACAAGCTCAGGCTCAGGGAAGCGATAAGGAGCTAAAGGCTCTTTAAAGGAGATCGCGGCAAACCAGACATGGTTATAAATATGGGCCCCTTCCACAGGATCGAGGTCAATCACCTCTACCTTCTCGGCAGTCCCCGACTTGCCTACCATCTCGGGAGCTAACTTGCGAAAATCGCGCAGCATCGAGGGGAGGTGGGTGTAATCGCGCATACGAGAGGGGAGAGCTCCCCCTCTGGATCCAGAAATGGTAAGCCGCATCCCCTCCAATAACGCTTTGCGCACCGGGTCTGGCATCCGCACTTGCCGAACTAATTTCTGCGGTTTTTTCTCAATATCTCCCCCTCCCTCAGAGGGTTGAAGCAATAAATCCTTCCCCACAACCATCCCGACAATCCGAGGCTCAAAGATCTTCCCCCCATTAGCAATGGCGCTGATCATCACGGCCGTTTGCAGCGGAGTGACCACAAGAGAGTGCTGCCCATTGACAAAGGCGTAAAGCCCGGTCCGATTGCTCCCCACATCAGCCGGCAAACTCCCCTTATATTCTCCAGGTAAAGCGATCCCCGTGCGCTCTCCAAACGAAAGGGCAGAGGCGGCATGAATCAGATCAGATGGGTCATTGAGATGGTCAATCGCGAGGAGGCCAAAGTAAGAATTGCTTGAGGTCTCGAGCGCTCCTGGCAAATCGATCTCCCCTACATGAGCCCTTTGGGTCTTCATGAGATTGCCTCCCTTATAGCGCTGAGGGATGGGTCTGCCATCGGCAAAAAATCCCATATTCCACGTCGACTTGCTCTCCCCTTGCTTAGCGAGATGGGGATCATCAACGATCGTCAAGGGATTGACGATGGAGGGATTTTTCCCCTCTTTTTTGAGCTGATCATAGGTGTGCATTAAGGCGGCGTAGCTGGTGACAAGTTTAAAAATCGAGCCCTGCGGGGTCGCTTGCCGAAACGCCCACGAGCGATGGTAACCAAAACCATGGCGCGGATAGAAGGCAAGGGCCAAACCCCGCTCATCGTTGCTTCTCAAGGAGGGATAATGGCCCAAAAGAGGGCGGTCTAACTCCTCAAAGCTCCGAAACGTCTGCAAATAGTGGAGCGTCTGCAGGGGAGTTAAGCTGGAAACAGCTTCCCTAAGCTGTGCGTATTGCTCATCCCCCACCCCCTCTTTCAGAAAAAGGGTCATCTGCTTCCACCGATGCTCCTGCCAAAAGACGTTAAACATCTCCTCCTCTTTCCGGTCAAAGTAGTCGAGGTAGGGGCGCTGATAGGTTTTCCTCTGCTTCTCCAATAGGCGCATCTGGCGCAAATAATTTTTCCCATGCTCTTGACGCCAGGCGGCAAATTCTACGCTGTGAAACCGCGCGCGCTCTCTTTCCTTTAACATCCTCTCTAACCTCAAAGCCGCTTGCGCGGCGGCGCGATACTGGGAAAGTGTTTGATGCCCGATTTTCTCCAGCAATCCTAAAGAGAAGCGCCGTTGATCGACGGCCAGATTACATAAATCTTTGACCAACAGATTAGACTCTTCCGGCTGAAACGCGAGCGCTTGTTTAATCGTCCGAGGAAGCTGCTCTCGAAGGGGGCCATTCTTAGGCAAAACAAAATCGAGATAGCGCTCCCAAGAGATCTCCTCTTGTTCTTCGAAAAAGAGGCCACTCGAGGGGTGAAAACGCTCGCGCATCAAGGGGTGATGCCCATCCCAGATCTCGCCAATATGTTTCTCCGTCTCAAACCAACGATCAACCCCCGTCCGCTCAACAAAAGTGTTGGGGTCAAAACGGGGATAAGAGGCGAGCGCGAGCACATCGCCCGTCGAGGGTTCTAAGACAACAATCGCCCCCCCCTTGATCCATGGCTGTTTAAGCTTGACCTCTACCCCCCGATTGCGATCGATATAGCGACTTTTGCCTTCCCGGATCTCCTCACTTTGCGCTAAAAGCTGCTCCGCAAATTCTTGCAACTCGGCAGAAAGGGTGATAAAGACCCTTTTCCCTGTCACCGGCTCCCTCCCTCCTGGCAATTGCCGCACATAATTTCCATAAATGTCTTGTTGATAAATCTTTTCCCCAGCAAATCCCCTGAGCACCTCATCAAAACGCCCTTCGATCCCCGCCTTGCCGATCTGATCATCAATTGCATACGCCCGCTCTTGAAGCTGTTGCAACCTCAAGCTCGCTTCCTCATCTCCCCCATCGACAGCCCGGCGCAACTGCTGCAATTGGCCTGCTAAGGCATCGTATTCCTTCTTTGAAATCGCCCCCATGTAGCCGAGCACCTCAGCGCCGACACGGCCTCTAGGGTAATAGCGCTTAGGAGTGCTCTCTGCGTGCAGCCCCAGCCACTGCCGCTCGCGCATCCGAAGGCGGTAGTAAGTTTTTTCATCGATGTCAGAGGCAATCACATAGGGCGTATTAGGAAACAGGGCTGCCTTAGAGTGAATTAAATCTTCGATCCGATCGGCTTCCATCCCCAGCTCCCTGGCGAGCATCTGGGAGAGCCCTCGAATATGTTCCCCCCTTTGTTGTCTAGGAACCTCTCGAATTTGAGCGTATGAGACCGCAGCATTATGCTGAATCCGATTCACCGCTAAGGGCAAATTAAAGCGATCCCTAATCGTTCCCCTTTGCGCCCGCTCAATGCGAATACGCCGCTGCGGCCGATGCGCCTCTTGGACGAGTGTATCGTGCTCGAGGATGCTCAATTGCCACACCTTCAGAGCAACGACGAGCAGCCCAATCAAGATAAATCTCAAAATTTGATTGGCTCTTTGAGGAACTGATATTGATGACAACTTCCGCATGATCCCTTGCGAAAAATCCTTTCCCCCCCAATACTGACAGGTCTGCGCCTGTAGTTCAATGGTAGAACCGTAGCCTTCCAAGCTACTGGCGTGAGTTCGATTCTCACCAGGCGCTAAAAGTACAAAAACAAGTCAAGGCTGAAACCTCGCCAAATCAATGGAGGGGTGCCGAATGTCGAAGAGGAGGGACAAAGCTTGGCAACAAAAGAAAAAGAACAAATTGAACTCACCGTAACGGTGAAAGATCTGCTCGATGCAGCAGCTCATTTTGGCCATCGCAGAGATCGATGGAACCCAAAAATGAGGCGCTTTATTCTCGAAGAGCGCAATGGACTTTACATCATCGATCTTGCGAAGACGATGCAACAGCTGCGAGAAGCAGTGCAAGTGGTGCGCGATGTCGCAAGTTCAGGGAAATCGATCCTCTTTGTAGGGACCAAAAAGCAGGCAAAAGAGGTCGTCCGGGCTGCTGCTGAACGCTCTGGAGAATTTTTTATCGATGAGCGCTGGCTCGGAGGAACCCTTACAAACCTCTCGACGATCCGCAACTCGATCAAGAAAATGGAGCGCATTGAGAAGCAGGTGACGGGCGCCGAAGGGCTCACAAAAAAAGAGTTGATCGTTCTCACAAAATTGCAAGTGAAATTGGAAAAAAACCTATCAGGCATCCGAGGGATGAGAAAATTGCCCGGCCTTGTGGTCGTTGTCGATCCCGATAAAGAACACATCGCTGTTGCAGAGGCAAAAAAACTCTCCATCCCCGTCATGGCTCTTACCGATACGAACTGCGATCCTGATCTTCCCGATTATGTGATCCCTTGTAACGATGATGCGCTCAAGAGCATTAAGCTCATCATCACCGAATTAACCGAAGCGATTGTCCAGGTCAAAGCAAAAAGGCGAGCCGCCGTTTCTGCGCAGGCCATGAAAGAGGGTGAGGAGTCAAAGGAAGATGAGTGAAATTAGCGCTGAACTTGTCAAAGAATTGCGACGCCGCACGGGCGTTGGAATCGGCAAATGCAAAGAGGCTCTTGAGCAATCGAGAGGCGATATCGAAGCCGCGATTGCCAACTTGCGCAAATCGGGGATCGCCTCTGCGAACAAGAAAGCCGATCGAGAAACCCGCGAAGGGATGATCGTCTCTAGCGAGACAAAAGAGACCGTTGCTCTAGTGGAAGTGAACGCCGAAACCGATTTCGTCGTCGCGAATGAAAAATTCCAACGCTTTGCCGCTGATTTGGCTGCTGAAGCGGCAACAACAGCTCCGAAGAGCGTCGAAGCTTTTGTCGCACAGCGCTTTTCCAAAGAGCCCTCGATCACAATTGATGAGCTGCGGGCTGAGATCATCCAAAATCTCGGGGAAAACATTGTCATCCGCCGCCTCTTGACCCTTCCTAAGGGAAAAGAACGCTCGATTGGCATCTATTCCCACATGGGAGGGAAAATCGTCACTCTCGTCGAACTCGAGGGGAGCCAGGGAGAATCAGATTTAGCAAGAGACATCGCGATGCACATCGCAGCTGAATCGCCCGACTACCTCTCTCCAGAGGAGGTTCCTGTAGAAACCAGGCAGAATGAAGAGGCCATTGCTCGCGAACAGGTCAAGGGAAAGCCTGCAAATGTGATCGACAAGATTGTCGAAGGAAAATTGCGCGCTTTTTACGAAGAAGTTTGCCTGCTGCACCAAAAGTTTGTCCGCAATCCTGAGATTTCTATCGCGAAACTCCTGGAGAATCGGGGCAAAGAGATCGGCGCTCCTTTAAAAATTGAACGTTTCTTGCGCTGGCAAGTGGGGCAGTGAGCAAACCTCTCTATCGACGGATTCTTCTAAAAATCTCTGGCGAAGCTCTCGCTTCGCCAGAAGGGTATGGAGTTGACCCTCAAGCCTGTCTCCATTTGGCAATCAGTTTAAAAAAGATGCAAGAAGCCCATCTCCAGATCGCAGTCGTGATTGGAGGGGGCAATATCTTCCGCGGCCAACAGGGGGTGGAAATTGGGATGGAGCGACCCGTTGCCGATCATATTGGGATGTTGGCCACCATTATCAATGCCATCTCTTTACAACAAGCGCTCGAGCAGTTGGGATCCCCAGCTTTAGTGATGAGCGCCTTGGGAGCGACCGAAATTGTCGAGCGCTTTGAGTGGCGCCGAGCCTTGCAACTCCTGAGCGAGGAGTGGATTTTGATCTTTGCAGGGGGGACAGGCCATCCTTTCTTCACAACGGATACCAATGCCGCCATGCGGGCTGCTGAGATTAAAGCCGATGTGCTTGTCAAAGGGACTAAGGTCGATGGCGTCTATGATGCCGATCCTTTTTTGGATAAAAATGCGGTCCGCTTCGATCAGCTTACCTATCAAGAGGTGCTGGAGAAGCAGCTTAAAGTGATGGACGCGACAGCGATCTCCATGTGCAGAGAAAATGCAATTCCGATTAAAGTGGTTTCACTCTCCTCATTATGGGAGGGGATCGTTGACCCCAAAGTGGGAACCTTAGTCAGTGGAGGACCAGCATGAGCCTTGCAAAAGAAGCGAAAAAAGAGATGGCAACTACCCTCGACCATCTCAAAGAAGACCTTAAAAACCTGCGCACAGGAAGGGCAAATCCCGGCCTGGTCTCGGGAGTCACTGTCGAGGTCTATGGAACCTCCATGCGCCTTACAGATATGGCGAACATCACAGCGCCAGAAGCCCAGCAAATTCTCATCACCCCTTATGATGCTCAAAGCGCAGGGGCCATTGCTAAAGCGATTGACGCCTCTAATTTGGGCTTGCGCGCCTCTGCAGAGGGTTCGATCGTCCGAGTGAGGGTGCCGACGATGGATGAGGCGATGCGCAAAGAGATGACTAAGCAATGTCGTCGTAAGGCAGAAGATAGTAAAATCAGCATTCGCAATTCTCGACGCAAGTATAACGATCGCGGAAGGGAGATGAAGGCTGCTGGAGATCTTCCTGAAGATCAGCTTCATCGCCTCGAAAAAGAGATTCAGACCTTAACGGATGATTTCTGCAAAGAGATCGATACTTTGTGCACTGCAAAGGAAAAAGAGATCATGGCGGTCTAAGCTCGACCCATTTTCTTACGTTATGGAACCAGTTAATTTCTGCCGACAGTGTCGTCAGTAAAGCTATGAAGCAAATTCCAACGTAGAGGCTCAGAAACACAAAAGACCTCTTTCGAAATTGATGAGGAGAGCGAAAGCATGAGGTTAGCAAGTAGAAGTCTCGGGCTGCTCTTGCGCTTGCGCGCATTGGAGCAGAATAGGCTGTGAGAAGAAAGGCCTCATCTCGCT
>JAFEGQ010000028.1 GCA_018239785.1 Verrucomicrobiota bacterium | reverse complement strand
ATGAGGCCTTTCTTCTCATAGCCTATTCTGCTCCAATGCGCGCAAGCGCAAGAGCAGCCCGAGACTTCTACTTGCTAACCTCATGCTTTCGCTCTCCTCATCAATTTCGAAAGAGGTCTATTAAGGAGCGACGGGCAATTTGGGCTTAAGTGGCAATGTGCAGAGGATAGAGGAAGATCGGGCCTGGGCTAAGGATGTAAAGGAGAGATGGGAGGCTTTGAAAGAAAGTCTATGCTCATGACAGGCTCGACAATGTTGAGATTCAATCTCAATATTGTCTGATTTTCTCTCTATCCCCTTGTGCTCTCTTTGGTAAAAAAATAGGATTTCAACCACAGAGAGCACAGAGAATACAGAGAAAGAAATGCAACTTAAGTTACTTACATACATATATTTATGTTGTAATTTGACAATATTGAGATTCAATCTCATTATTGTCATTATGATAAAGAGACACATCACCCCCTACATCCTCAAGTATTCCAAGGAATACCCTATCGTAGCTCTTGTCGGGCCCAGGCAAAGCGGCAAGACGACTCTCGTCAAAGCCCTCTTCCCTACTTACAAATACCTCTCCTTGGAAAATATCAGCTTAAGAGCAGCAGCAGCAGCAGATCCCGAAGGGTTTTTAACCACACATGGATCTTATCTGATTCTCGATGAAGTCCAGCATGTGCCTGAACTATTTTCAAGCCTGCAGCAGCAGGTGGATACCCATCAAGAACCTGGCCAATACATTCTGACCGGTTCCTCTCAGTTTCTTTTGATGGAAAAGATCACTCAGACCTTAGCAGGCCGAGTGGTGACATTTAAACTCATGCCACTGACCTACACAGAGCTTTGTGGATATAGAAGGGAGCAGGGCGCATCGTGCGTGTGTCTCCAGCCTCACCCCAAGCGGCCTAAATTCCACCAAGAGCGCCTCTATGCACTCCTCCTCAACGGATTTTACCCACGCATCTACGATAAACATCTCGATAGCGAAAAATGGTATGAAAACTACATCTTCACCTATGTCGAGCGCGATGTGAGGTCTCTGTTAAACATCCGCAACCTGCGGACCTTCGAGCAGTTTTTATTGCTCTGTGCTTCCAGATCTGCTCAATTGCTCAATTATAGTGATCTGGCGACTGCATTAGGCGTTTCAATTGCAACCGTGAAAGAGTGGATTACGGTGTTGGAGACAAGCGGTATTATTTTTATCCTCTCTCCTTATTTTGAGAACTTTTCTAAAAGAGTTGTAAAAACTCCGAAGCTTTACTTTGTCGACCCGGGATTGCTTTGCCATCTCTTGTCCATTCGGACCATCGATCATCTAAAAACACATCCTCTGATTGGCTCGATCTTTGAAACATTCATGATAAGCGAATGTTACAAGCGATTTTGCAACCTCGGAGAGAAACCCCCTCTCTACTTTTGGAGAGATCAATCTCAAAAAGAGGTCGATCTGTTGATCTACGACGGTCGTCAAGGATGGCCTGTGGAGATCAAATTCTCCCAATCGTTTCATGCCGATTATGCAAAAAGCATTGAATATTGGATGGGTCTGACGGGGAACACAACAAAGCAAGGTGTCGTCATTTATTGTGGCGATCCGGTAAATTTAACCAAATCCATTCCCGCCCTTCCTTGGTACACATTGTAACAATGCAAAAAGTCATCAAAGTCCAGAAGTTATCGAAGGGATTCCTGCAGCGGAAAAATTTCCCGGGGATCTTAGGCGCGATGAGGGGGTTGGCAACTGTTGCCAAAATTATAGACAGATATAGTCAAATATGATATTTCATTCACATGAAATTGAGCGTTTGGGCAAAGCAGCAGGGAGTTGACCTGCCCCCGAAAGTTGTCCGTTCTAAAGTAGACATTCCCTATTTCTTCGTCGAAATCGCAAAATTTTCTTCCTCTTCTTGAGTGAGGTTGTTCATAAGTTCGCAAGCCGCATTTCGGGCTT
>JAFEGQ010000027.1 GCA_018239785.1 Verrucomicrobiota bacterium | reverse complement strand
CTTTCGGAAGATGATCATAGGTAAAAAGACCCAAAGGAGTTTGAAATTGTCTCGAACGCTGTGTGGTGATGCTTGTAACAGTGGTCACCTTTTCGGGAATGAGGCTGTAGTATTGACACGCCCATTCTAAGGAAACATAGGCTGTGTTGAAAAATTCGGAGCCTCCTCTAGGAAGGTGAGCGAAAAATCGTCAGATTCTGACGAGCTATCCCAGGAGACCGGAGAGTTTTTCAACACAGCCGGAAACATAGGAGGGGCCATAAATCATGTTCGCCAATACTTCGGAGGAATAAGGCTTTCTTGAAAATTGTTTTCCGAAAATATAGATTCCCTTTTTAACGCGAACTAATGCTCTGATTTTTAAAAGATGGCTGAGTTTTACACGGGGATTTTTATAGCTTTTAAGGCATGCCATCACAAAGCCATAGTCCAACTCCTCACTGGGAGCCTGCTCTAATAAAGTCGCAAGTGCCGGATCTATCCCGGAAAACCTTGTCATTTTTTACCCGTATGTTAGCGTTACGCTAACATACTGGTTATTTATTGCCAAAATGCTCGGTGAGTCGCTGGGCAGCTTCAGAGATTTGGGTCTGGTGCCCATAGGCAGAAAAGCGCAAAAATCCCTCCCCGGCAGGGCCAAATCCGACTCCGGGTGTCGTCATGAGATGCGTTTTTTGAAGGAGTTCATCGAAGGCGGACCAAGAGTCTTGCTCAGGGAAGTGAACCCACAAATAGGGAGCATTGACCCCTCCATAGACGCTATGTCCCGTGGCTGTCAGAGCATCAAAAAGGATAGCCGTATTGGCCATATAATAGTCGAGCAGCAGCTGCGTCGCCTCTAGCCCCTCTTCGGAGAGGCAGGCGAGGCCCCCAGCTTCTGAGATATTCGAGGCTCCATTGAAGAGGGTAGCGTTGGCTCTGCGGTAGTCATCATAGAGGGAGGCGCCATCGCTAAAGGTGAGTTTTTTGGGAACGATGGTCCAGCCAAGCCGCACTCCTGTGAATCCGGCAAATTTTGAGAAAGATCCTAACTCGATGGCGACCTCATCGGCTCCTTCAATCTCATAGATGCTGCGAGGGATGTCACTCTCTTGAATATAGGAGGCGTAGGCGGTGTCGAAAATGAGGAGCGATTTTTGCCTTTTTGCGAGGTCGACAAGCTTTTTGAGCTGTTTTTTTGTCGCCGCTGTTCCCGTGGGATTATGGGGAGAGCAGATGTAGATGAGATCGGCTTGGGGAAATTCGGTAGGCCAAAAGTCATTTTCAGGGGTGCAGGGGAGAAAGATCAGGCGATGCCCATTCATGATGCTGGACTCGACCGGCACAGGATAGGTGGGGTCTTGTACAGCGACGGTGAGGCCGGGTTGAAAGAGCACTTGCAGTCTCCCAATAGCTGACTTTGCTCCATCGGAGATAAAGATTTCATCGCTGTCAATGCGGTTGTGATAGAGGCGCGTGGCAATGGCGTTGCGCAGCTCCCCGCGCCCTTGTCCCTCCCCATAACCTCGGTAGCCTGCAGGCGTCCCGAGGGCATCTGCGTAACGACCCATTGCCCCGGCAATGAGCTCTGGGAGGGGCTCTGTGGTATCGCCAACCCCGAGGTTAATCAGCTGAGCTTGGGGATTTTTTTGCAAAAAGTCTTGAACGCGCTCCCAAATGTTCTGGAAGAGATAGTTTTTCGAAAGTTGAGAAAAATGAGGGTTTCGCTTCATTTGATATTTTGAAACTTGTGTTTTATGCTGATGAGGAGCTGTTTTCTATTCATTGTGAGAAGAGGATAACAAAAGCTTTGCTTTCTGGGAATAGAGGAGTTCTGCGGTAAGTAAACCGCCCCCTGCAGCACCTCGAAGAACATTATGAGAAAGGGCCACAAAGCGCCAATGTAAGATGGGGCAGGGGCGGAGTCGGCTTACCGAAACGCTCATAGGATGAAGGGGGAGGGCGTCGTCGAGAAGGAGGGTTTTTTGAGGCGCTGAAGGGAGGGAAAGGGTGGGGTAATCTTCCCAAAGTTCGAGAATTTGGGCGTGAGAGGGGGGCGACTGGAAAGCAACGGACACACAGGCCATATGTCCGTGCGTGATGGGAACTCTTGTGCATTGGATGGAGATGGGAAAATCGGCTTCTAAAATTTTGAGCGGTTCTGAGGCGCTCTTTTCCTCTTCTCCCTCGATATAGGGGAGACATTTGTCCTCGAGCTGAAAATGGAGTCCCGCCCCACTGCGCGCCTGCAGGGTGGTGACCATGAGCTTTTTAATCCCAAAGTGTTTGTGCAAAGGGGCAAGAGGGATCAGAAATGATTGCAAAGAGCAGTTGGGCTTGGCAATCAGCTTCCCTGGCCAAGGTTGAGGCATCAGCAGATGGTGGGGGTTGACCTCAGGGATGACGACCGGAACGAGCGGATCTGTGCGGTGGAGCGAACGGCTATCGATCACTGTGTGTCCGGCTTGCGCAAGCTGTAAGGCGTTTGTATCGGGAGCGCAGTTAAAGAGAAGCTCAGGGAGCTTTCCCTGATTGAGGGGGAGGCGTGCAAGGGAAGGCAAGAGGGGTTGATGGGCCACCCAATTTTCTACAGCATCGAAGTAGGTTGATCTGTCGCTGCGCGACGAAAGATAGGTGATTTTGAAATAGGGGTGCTGTTGCAGGAGGGCAACATAGTGCTGCCCCACCATTCCGGTCGCTCCAAGGACACCTACCTCGATCACAACGTGACCCGGCCCAACAGTGCGTGAAGAGCGGCCTTGTGAGACTCACTCATGGGGGTCAGTGGCAAGCGACAAGGGCCGGCTGCCCAGCCCCGCTGGTTCATCGCCTCTTTGATCGGAATGGGATTGGGTTCAAATCCCATCGCTTTAAAAAGGGGCACGAGTTCGAAAAAAGTGTGCCGATCTCTACTTTTGATCAGATGCACCATCTGGTCGGGGAGAAGATTGCCCAAGGTAGAGATGAGGCCATGCCCCCCCATCGCAAGCAGGGCCAGCGAGGCAATATCATCTCCCGCCAAGATCGCAAAGGGTTTGCCTAAATCTTGGGTGTGATGCAAGACATCTGCTGCGTAAGCGATGCTTCCTGAGCAGTCTTTTAGCCCCACGATGCCAGGAAGTTGGGCGAGTTGGCGCAGCGTAAGGGGATCGATAGTGACCCCAGCTCTGCCAGGGTTGTTGTAGATGATGATAGGAATCTCTGCTTGCGTCAGTTGTTCAAAATGGGAAAAGATTCCCTGTTGTGTAGGGCGATGGTAGTGGGGGACCATGACGAGGAGAGAGTCGGCCCCGAGCGCTTTTGCCCGCCTCCCAAGAGCAAGAGCTTCTCTAGAGGTATTGGCGGGGATCCCTGCGCTGATATGGAGTTTACTGCCTGCATGTTCGACAGCGGTGTGAATCAGCTGCTCCCACTCTTGGATCGATAGCGATTGCCCCTCTCCTGTCGAGCCTGCGACGACAATTCCATCGACTCCCGCATGCACTTGCGCTTTGAGGTTTTCCCGAAATCCCTGGAGATCGAGTGCTGCTCCTACAAAGGGAGTGATCATCGCGGTAAAAAGACCACTTAAAGCGAGAGATTGCATAGATCCTCCATCGTGAAAAAACCTGTTTTATTTTGAATGTAACGAGCTGCGGCAAGAGCTCCCAAAGCATAGGAGGTGCGTCCTTTAGCTTGGTGGGTGAGGGTGATCTGATCTCCAGGACTATCGAACAAAATCGTGTAGGTCCCCGCACATGAGCCACATCGCACTGCAGAAAATTCGAGATTGGGCACCATTGTGGAGAGGATCTTCGCTGTCCCTGAAGGGCTATCTGCCTTTTCGCTATGGTGAATTTCAATGCCAGCGCGCGGATAAGAAGAGAGGAGCTCTCCCGCTTTTTTGGCGATCTGCGAAAAAAGAAAGACCCCTAGAGCAAAATTGGGAGAGAAAAATAGAGCGCCTCCCAAAGATGCAACTTGCTGCTCGAGGTGAGGATCGCTCCATCCTGTCGTGCCAACCACAAGAGGTTTTTTTGCGCTTAAGACTCGCTCAATATTTCCAAGAGCAGAGGTAGGAGTTGTAAATTCTATACAAACATCCGCTTCTTCGATCTCGGAGAGCTTCCAGTTGCGCCCAAGGCGTGCGACCACGTCCACCCCGTGTTCAGGAGCAAGGGCATCAATCGCTTTTCCCATTTTTCCGTAGCCGATGAGTGCAATGCGCATAAAACAGCAGTCTAGTCTGCTTAGGCGATTTGTTTCCAGGCGCTCTTAAGAGTCTTGTGCTGTTGCTCATTTAAGGAGTGAAGAATCAATAAACAGTCTTCATTTTTTGCAAATGCTGACTCTGTCCAGTTTGCCGACCCCATGGCGAGGATCTTTTGATCGATCAGAACGTGTTTATGATGGAGGAGATGATTTTGACTGCCCAAGACCACCTCAATCCCAGAGGCTTGGAGCTGCGCGACTACAGATGAAGAGGCGCCGCGGCTTGAAGAGCGGTCAATGGCCACTTGTACATGGACTCCGCGTCGATGGGCTTGGATCACTTTGGCAAGCAATTTTGGGGATGTCCAGGTGAACATCGCAATTTGTAAACTTGTCTTTGCCTCCTCAATGAGGGTGCATAGGCGATCGAGCGCTTGTAGATCGGGTGTCAGCCAAAATTCTCCCCCCTCAAAGAGGAGGGGATTAACCCCCTTCCCTTCCTGTAGCGCTTCAGCGAGCTCTTTGGATCCAAGAAGGAGAAAAAGATTGTTGTAGATATGGAGAGAGGAATAGGTCATGTTAGCTGAGCCGATCCAGACCAGCTCCTTGTCGATGATTAAGATCTTCCGGTGCATCAATCCTTTTGCCTTGCGGCGGATGGCTCCTGGAAACGGGCAGGATTGGCCTCGATCGCAAATAACGATGACCTCACAGCCCCGCTTTCTTGCATGGGCGAGCTCGGCGAGGATATGGGGGTCATTGAGGCTAAAGATGGTGAGATGCACGGAGGTTTTGGCCTGTTTAATCGCGTTTGTCAGGAGGGGGCCTAGATTTTTGTGGTAGAGAGCAGGGGGATCAAGGGGCTCTGCGGAGGTGAGGTAATTTGCAAGACACAAGGAGCCCAAAAGGGCTAGGATGACAAAAAGCCCTTTGGCCAAATTGGCTTTGCGTGTCCACATTTGTAATATTACTCAAGATTCTTATTGTAAGTTAGCTGCATCTTACTCGGACAATTCTCAATGTCCAGTTACAGAATTGTCCAACCTATGGAAAGTAATTAGCCCATTTTTCGGTGACCAACTTGCTCGTCTCGGGATCACATTCGACCACTTTCGGATAAGAGGGCTTCATCCTCGCATCGATCACAATGGGGCCATGGTAGCAAATGTGGTTGCGGTGGATACTTTGCTTTGCGGAGCTGATGTCCGCTGCAGGCTCAAAGCGCATAAAGACACTCCACAAAAACATCGCCTCGCTTTCAAGGGCCTCTGCAAGAGAATCCACCATGATCACGAGAGGCCAAGGGGTGAGGTCGGGATGCGCAGCGTCGACAGTGCCCTCAACGACCAAACAGCCAGGGCAAAAGGGGCGTGCCTTTAGAGTCCCCTCAAAGAAGGAGGGGAGGGCGCGAATAGGATCTCCAATCCCCAAAAAGACCGCTTTAGAGCCTTTATTGAGTTCCGGGCCTGTGTAGTCAAGCGTATCGATGGAAAGATTCGAAAAGATGAAAAGATCGGTCTCTGGTCGAAAGCGCTCGAGAATCGTTGTCAAAGTTTTGCGAAAATCTTGAAGATCGACAGGTTGATTGGTGACGAGCAGCGTCTTTGTCAAACTGAGCTGCCCCTCTCCTAAAATCCGAAAGGCGCTTGCCATGCATTCGCGGTAGTAGCGCTCCCGGACGACAGCGGCACTTAAGGCGTGAAAGCCGGTTTCTCCATAGCTCCATAGATCTTGCACCCCTGGCATGACCACAGGAAAGAGGGGACTTAAGAGTTTTTGGAGCCATTGGCCAATGTAGAAATCTTCTTGGCGGGGCTTGCCGACCACTGTGGCAGGGTAGACAGCCCCTTTTCTGTGGTAGAGGCGCTTGCATTGGAAAAAAGGGAAGGGGTGGGTGAGGCTATAGTAGCCATAGTGATCGCCAAAGGGGCCTTCAAGGCGCCGCTCGTTTGCAGGGGCATAGCCGCAAAGGGCAAATTCACACTCGGAGATGAGGGGGTGAGGCCATCCTTTAGCGCGGACGGTCGAGATCTTCTCCCCCTGCAAAAAGGAGGCGAGCAAGAGCTCTGGCACATTTTCAGGGAGAGGGGCAATCGCACTCATCATGAGGGCGGGAGGCCCTCCGAGAAAAATAGTGACAGGCAAGGGAGTGTTTTGCGCTTCGGCTGCAGCGTAATGAAACCCTCCCCCTTTTCCGATTTGAAAATGGAGCCCTGCAGTCGTCTCATCAAACCGTTGGATTCGGTACATCCCTAAGTTGTGGCCTCCCCCTCCTGGGGGTTCCGTATAGACAAGAGGTAGGGTGATGAAATGCCCCCCATCTTCGGGCCATGTTTTTAAGAGGGGAAGCTTCTCCAGATTCGGGGGATCGATCTGCTCGGCTGTCACCCCCCGTTTTGACCCCTTTTTTGTCCCTAGGTGCAACAGAGAGGCAAGGCTTTTGCGCTTGCGCCATAGCGTGGGGAGCTTCGGGGGGAAGTCTCTTGTGGCAAATTCAATGAGCTCTTTAACGACTAGCTCAGGTCGCTTGGGAAAAGCGAGCTCCATCCGTTTAATCGAGCCAAAAAGATTGGTGACGACAGGAAAAGAGCTCCCTTTCACATTGGCAAAAAAAAGGGCGGGTCCTTCGTTTGCGACGACCCGCCTATGAATTTCTGCTAGCTCTAGAGTAGGATCTACCTGATCCTCAATGACAACGAGCTCCTTTTCGCTCTTTAAGCGACGCAAGAAGCTCTCGAGATTCAAATTTTTTCACCCTGCATGCGCATGGTGCGAACCGCAGCATCGACCCCAATTTTATCAACAGTGCGCATCGCGCTTGCTGAAAGACAAAGGGTGACC
Organism: Verrucomicrobiota bacterium; assembly: GCA_018239785.1. Classification (GTDB taxonomy): domain Bacteria; phylum Chlamydiota; class Chlamydiia; order Chlamydiales; family JAFEGQ01; genus JAFEGQ01. Next base: position 1,389 of record JAFEGQ010000027.1, on the reverse strand, counting down.
CAACGCTCTTCGCTGGAAATCCAAAAACGTTTTCTCTGTAGGTTAGGCTCAAAGCGGCGCTTGGTTTTGCCGGTGATATTGAGGCCAATGCCCTTCTTCTTCTTACTAATCCCCCGCAGCGCGTAGCTACGCCCACGACGAGGTGTTTTCTCTGAAAATTGACAGCGCTTTCCCATAAATCCTCCAAGATCGGGGCCAATGTAGCACATTTTGCCGATTAGCCCAACTGTTTTAGAAGAAAAGCGCTTGGAAGGGCGGCTTTTTACAGTACGTGAGGTTTTTCGCAGCGCTCTTCATTCTAAAGAGTTAGTTTATTTTCACTATCCCCTTGAAGAAAAGTAAATTATTAAATATTACTCCCTGTAAAGGGAAAGTCATGAGCGGGTTACTCATAGCAGCAGTTTATGGGCTCTATGCCTCGTGTTGTTCCTCGAATTATTGTCCTTGTCCCCCTCTTCGTGAAAAACAGGTGAGAAAAGTGAGGCAATCTTCTTTGGAGGAGGCTCGCGCTCTTGCGCAGGAGTATAAGAATGTCGAGGCGGCAAAGGCATATGAGGAATATTTAGCCCAAACTCCTTCTGCGGATCCACAAGTGAGGTTGGAGTATGCCGAACAGCTGACCTATGCGCGTCGAGAAGGGGAATCGATCCCCATTTTCCAAGAGTTGATCAAGAAGGGAGACAACTCTGACCGGGTGAAGCGGGGCCTTGCCCTCGCTCTATCGTGGAGCGGGCGGTGTGGCGAAGATCAGGCCCTTTGTGACCACTATTTTCCTGAAGAGGCGCTGCTACGGCGCGCTCGCGCTCTTGCACAAGAGAATAAGAATGTCGAATCGGCGAAGGCATATGAGGAATATTTAGCCAAAGTTCCTTCTGCGGATCCGCAAGTGAAGCTGGAGTATGCCGAGCAGCTGACCTATGCGCGTCGAGAAGGGGAAGCCATTCCGATTTTCCAAGAGTTGATCAAGGGTGGCGATAACTCTGACCGCGTGAAGCGAGGCTTAGCCCTCGCGCTATCGTGGAGCGGGCGGTGCGGCGAAGACCAGGCCCTTTGCGATCACTATTTCCCTGAAGAGGCGCTGCTGCAGCGCGCTCGCACCCTTGCACAAGAGAATAAGAATGTCGAATCGGCGAAAGCATATGAGGAATATTTAGCTAAAGTTCCTTCTGCGGATCCACAAGTGAAGCTGGAGTATGCCGAGCAGCTGACCTATGCGCGTCGAGAAGGGGAAGCGATTCCCATTTTCAAGGAGCTTATCAAGAAGGGAGACGCCTCTGACCGGGTGAAGCGGGGCCTTGCCCTTGCTCTATCGTGGAGCGGGCGGTGCGGCGAAGACCAGGCCCTTTGCGATCAGTATTTTCCTCAAGAGGCGCTGCTGCAGCGCGCTCG
>JAFEGQ010000026.1 GCA_018239785.1 Verrucomicrobiota bacterium | reverse complement strand
AAGCCCGAAATGCGGCTTGCGAACTTATGAACAACCTCACTCAAGAAGAGGAAGAAAATTTTGCGATTTCGACGAAGAAATAGGGAATGTCTACTTTAGAACGGACAACTTTCGGGGGCAGGTCACTCTTCCTTCAAAAAGAGCTCCCTTTGGAGTGGCCTTGGCAGATAGGAGAAGGGAAATCCTTAAAATATCAAGGACAGGATACCGATGGCAATCTGGCGAATGCCTTTGATAAAGGCAACACGGGTTTCTCACTCTACTTTTCTTCTTCTAGGGAGCCCCTTGCTAGAGAGTTGTTCATCGCATTAATGCAAAATAAATAAAAAATTATACTTTTCCCGTCGAGTTGAGGCAAAGGGCAAAAAGAGGTATGCTCTTCTCTTAACGGCGATTAGGGGTCTAACATGTTTGGATTATTAAAGAAAATTTTTGGGACAGCGCAGCAGCGGAAAGTCAAAAAATACAAGACCATTGTCTCACAGATTCATCGCTGCGAAGAACCTCTCAAACTCCTTTCCGACGAAGAGCTGAGGGGGAAAACTGTCGAATTTAAATGGCGCCTCCAAGAGGGAGAAAGCCTCGACGCGCTCTTACCTGAAGCCTATGCGGTGGTCAAGCAGACCTGCGCCCGTCTTTGTGGCACTGAGGTCCACGTCTCTGGGTATGACCAAAAATGGGACATGATCCCCTACGATGTGCAGCTCTTGGGAGGCATCGCGATGCACCAGGGGAACATCGCAGAGATGCATACGGGAGAGGGGAAAACACTCACCGCCACCTTGCCCCTCTATCTCAATGCTCTCACCGGCAAGCCTGTCCACCTCGTCACCACCAACGACTATCTGGCTGTCCGCGACTGCCAATGGGTGGGAAGCATCCTTCGTTGGCTCGGGTTGACCACGGCTTCCCTCACAAGCAGCACCCCACAACACGAGAGAAAAAAGCTCTACGCCTCTGATGTCGTCTATGCCACTGCTGCCGAGCTTGGCTTCGATTACCTGCGCGATAATTCGGTCGCATCGCGAAAAGAAGAGCAGGTGCAAAGGGGTTTTTACTTTGCCATCGTCGATGAAACCGACTCCATTTTGATCGATGAGGCGAGAACGCCTCTCATTATCTCTGGCCCCGTTCCCGATAGCCGGCAAATGTATGGGCAGCTCAAAGAGGGGGTCGACCTTCTCGTGCGCACCCAAAGGGAAATCTGCAATCGCCTTGCGACAGAGGCGCGCAAAAGTTTGGAAAAGATGGGGCTGCTCGAAGGGCCCTTCTCGCTCGATAAAGCCAGCCGCGCTGAATTCGAATCTGCGATGCGCAAGTTATGGAAAGTGAGTCGAGGGATGCCCCACAACAAGATCCTCAAACGGGTAAAGGAAAATCCCGATTTGCGCTCTGAGTTGGACAAGATCGACCTCCATTTTCACAACGACAGCAACAACAAAGAGCGATCAGCACTCCTCGCGGAGCTGCTCATCGTCGTCGATGAAAAAAGCCACGACTATGAGGTCACCGATAAAGGGATCCATGAATGGCAAGAAAAATCTGGCGGAGATGCCGATGACTTTACCATGCTCGATCTCGGAGATGCCTACCATCAGATCGATACCGACAGCAGCTTGTCCGAGGAGGAGAAAATTCAGCGCAAACTTCAGGTGCGCGAAGCGGATCTCTTGCGCAAAGAAAGAACCCACAATGTCCGGCAATTGCTAAGAGCCCACCTGATGATGGAGCGGGATGTCGACTACATCGTCGTCGATGGGAAAGTGGTCATTATCGATGCCCATACGGGTAGAGCGATGGCAGGGAGACGCTTTTCAGATGGGCTGCATCAAGCGATCGAAGCCAAAGAAGGAGTCGCTATCGAACAAGAGACCCAAACCTATGCCACGGTAACACTCCAAAACTACTTCCGTCTCTACGAAAAACTCTCTGGAATGACCGGCACTGCGATGACGGAAGCCGCTGAATTTAAAGAAATTTATAAGCTAGATGTCCTCGAAATCCCCTCTCATCTCCCTTGCATCCGCAAAGACTTCAGCGATCTCATCTACATGACCGAAAGGGAGAAGTACAATGCGCTCCTCGAAAAAGTACGGCAAGTGCATGCAGAGGGGCGTCCGATTCTCCTCGGCACCGAGTCGGTCGAAGTCTCTGAGAAACTCTCCCGCATTTTTCGAGCCAATAAACTCGAACACACCGTTTTAAATGCCAAATATCACGATCGAGAGGCTGCCATCATTGCCCAAGCGGGGCAAAAAGGGGCCATCACGATTGCCACAAATATGGCAGGGCGAGGCACCGACATCAAGTTAGGAGAGGGGGTAGCTAAGCTAGGAGGGCTCTTTGTGATCGGCGCTTCTAGACACCAATCGCGCCGCATCGATCGGCAGCTGCGAGGGAGATGCGCACGGCAAGGGGACATGGGCTCCTCTTTGTTCTTCGTTTCCTTTGAAGATGAGCTGATGCGCCTTTTTGCCTCCTCGCGCCTCAATGGGCTCCTGCAGCGGCTCCGCCCCCCAGAAGGGGAGTCGATCTCCTCGTCGATTCTCGACAGATCCATTGAAACTGCCCAAAAGCGGGTGGAGCAGCGGAACTATACGATCCGCAAACACACCCTGGAATATGACGATGTCATGAATAAACAGAGGCAGGAAATCTACTCTTTCCGCAATGAAATCTTAGCCTCTGCTGAGGTCGAAAAGATCGCCAAAGAGCTCATCCACGATGTTGCCGCCGAATTTTGCGCGTCCCAACTCGATGAGCAAGGAGCTCTTAGCCACTTGATGAACACCTTCCCTGTCACCCTCGACACCACTGAAAATGCGGAAGAACAAATTCTCACGGCCTTTGAGAAAAAGCTGGCTGCAGAAAAAGGGAAACTCACCCTCAATCTCGACCCTGCTGCTTCAGAAGCTCTCACCGCTGATGCAATCCGCAGTTTGATGGTCCGCTCGATCGATAAAGCGTGGCAAGAGCATCTTCTAACCATGGATCATTTGCGCTCTGAGGTGGGGATGAGAGCTGTCGGGCAAAGAGATCCGCTGATGGAATTCAAGCAAGAGGCCTTTCAACTCTTTGATACCCTCAGCCAGACGCTGCGCGAAAAAATTGCAACCGACCTCTTTCGTTTTCAAATTATCGCCCATCCTAGAGGCTTTCTTGAGCAATTTCTTGCCAACAAAAAGCTGGAGCAGCAACACGCCCTTCCTCCAGAGGGAGACTCCCTTGTCCGCAAAGCGCTCCAGCCCAATCGGCTTGAGTCGCTTGAAATGAAAGGGCGCAACGATCTCTGCCCTTGTGGCAGTGGCAAAAAATACAAGCGGTGTTGCGGAACTGTTCCCGCTTAATCGGAAATTCCACCTCTTTTCTGTTGGTGAAAAGCGGCTCCAAACCCTATCATGGGACCTTTATTATAGGATTCCCCATGCGCCGCATCGCTTACCTCCTTTTTTGTTTGACTTTCTCCCTTGTCGCTCAAGATTGCTCTTATTGGGCAAGCGCTGATTTTCTCTATCTTTCCCCGCTCCAATCCCCTGGCGACTTCTTCTATATTAGATCTCTTTCGAAATTCGCTGATATCAGTTGTTACAAAAGAAAGTCCGCCTGGTAGGGGTTTCGGGCTGCTCACGCTTGCGCGCTATTCGCAGACAAAATAGCTGGGAGGAAGGGCCCCACCTCGCTTTGCCAAATCGCGTCCTCGGAGGGGGAGCGTGCAAAGCACTGCCCCCCTGCAGCCCTCGGAGCATAGCCCCTTTTT
>JAFEGQ010000025.1 GCA_018239785.1 Verrucomicrobiota bacterium | reverse complement strand
TTTCCCGCCACCACTCCCTCTTCTCTTGCCTCAATGCTGTTGGCATACCCACCTCTTGTTTGTGAAAATCACAAGGGTGCCATAACCCGAACACGCTAAAAAGATGGGCTTGTTAGACGCTTACGAAGAAATAGGGAATGTCTACTTTAGAACGGACAACTTTCGGGGGCAGGTCAATTCCATCCCATTTGATCAGCTCTTCCTCTGACATTCTCTCGTCAGAACTTTTTTGGGATAACTCTTTAATTTCGCTGGAATTGTATTGGAAATAGGTGGGAGAACTTTTGCATTGTTCTTGAACGGGAAATGCAGCTTGAATATTTGCAGGACACGTTATTAACATTCCAATAGCAAATAACCCTTTCCAACATCTGATTTTCATAGTGTCTCTTTTATTTATCCAAAGGATTTTTTTTGTGAACGATGAGGAGGTCCTGGTAGTAGGTAGGTAAACTTTCAAAAACTTCTTTGGGCGTATGCAAGATAGAGGATAAAATTTCATCGGAATAGGATTTGACACTTGCTGTAAAACCAATATCCTCCGGCATGGGCTGATCAAAAAATATTAAAATATGAAGATCTGAATTCTTTAAATTTTCAATGTGATGAGGGTAGGCTTTCGGAATAAAATAGATATCCCCTTCATTCATTTCGTAAGTATCCACCTTGTTGGAAGGAGACAAAATGGACATTCTCCCTTTGCCGGCCATCACATAGCCTAGTTCCGCTGTTTCAGGGTGCCAGTGGGGCTCTCTCATGCCTGTTTCATGAAGAATCAGAGAATAGAGCGCCTGTTTTTGGAGAATAGGCCACACACTTTGACGAGCTACTTTCGCCTGCCCTCCTTGATTGCCCACATACGGAGAGGCGGACTCTAAAGAATACTGATACTTAGATGGGTAATAGGCTTCCTTAGGAAGGACCGTCGATTTTTTCAGCTTAGCAATAAAAGTTTCCGTTATGGGGCGCTTGAGAGAGTCAAAATGCTGGCTAGGGACTTCCCAAGTATTCCCTAAGACAGCGTTCGAAAACATCCCAAAGGTAGAAGATAATCCAAAATCTTCTGGCTCCTCATGAGAGAATTGCGTGAGCAATTCCGCCGTCTCTTCTCCTATATTTTCCACACTGTGAAGAGTGCCGGAAGGGATAAAAAATGTTTCCCCTTTTGAGATCAAAAAAATTTCATGCACATTCCCATTCGCATAGAAAGCAATCAGTACTTGGCCCTTAAGGCAATAACCGAGCTCATCTGCATTTGCGTGCCAATGGGGCTCTCTGATGGCTTGTTGGTGTAAAACCAACTTGTACAATGACATATTTTGAAGAGCTGGAAAATTGCTCTTAGACGCTTTAATGCGGTATCCCCCCTCTGCTTGGCGCTGAGGTTTTAATTGACTGAATTGCAAATGGTGAGGACTCATGGCAGATATCTCCTTATATATCTTCATTTTTATATCATTTGCCCTCAGCTCGCTATAAAAAAAAATAGCAAGCCCAAAAAAAACACATATGTTGACCGATCGGTCAGTTTCTATTACCCTATTGTCATGGAAAAAAGGGAACTCCTTCTTCAAGCGGCTCTAAAGGTCTTGGCGGCCAATGGCTACCATGCCAGCAGCGTGGCGGATATTGCGAAAGAAGCAAAAGTGTCGAAAGCTCTCTTCTACCACTACTTTCAAAGTAAGCATGACCTCCTTGTCATCTTTGCACAGCGGAGGCTAGAGGAGTGGACGCCGCTTGTAGAAAATCTGGAAACCCTCAAAGACCCTAAAGAGCGGATCACTTTTTTAATTGATTTCATCCTGGACGAACTCGAGGCAAGATCGGACTGGCTCCGGTTTCTCTACATGCTCTACCTCTCCGCTGAAGGTGTTGCAGCGATTGAAGAGGCCATGCAGAAATACAAAGATCAGTTCGATCGCCTCTTCCAAGCTGAACGGAAACTGTATCAAGACCTTGGATACCCTGACCCCGACGATGAGGCGACTTTTCTCCGCTCAAGTCTGCAAGGCATCAGTCTGGAATATCTATTGAGCGGAAAAAATTATCCCCTCAAAACGATGCGAGAAAAAATCATCAAGAGGTATTGCCCATGAGAGCTAAACTCTATCGCGAACACAAATATGT
>JAFEGQ010000024.1 GCA_018239785.1 Verrucomicrobiota bacterium | reverse complement strand
GGAGGTAGGATCAATCTCATCACCTGGAGTAGTGGAGGAGCTCTTGCAAAACAAATCCTTCGGCGATTGCCTCCAGAAATTAGGAGCATGATCAACGTGGATACGCTAGGCAGTCCTATTCCTTTGCGAAACAACCTCGCTCGCGACGTCACCAACCACTATGTACCGAATGATCCGGTGACGTTAGGGTGGTCCCATATGAGGCATGCTCACTCTAAGTACAATATTGTGAGATGGCCAGCTGGTCGATCGGTCTTTAGCTCTCATGCCCTTCAACACCAGTCCTATCAATTAGCTCTAGCGCATATTGCGAAAAAACGATTGCCCGATTGGGACATGGAGGAAGCTGTATGAGTCGTTTGTGGTTGATGTTACTGTTAATTCCCATCTTGGTTTGTGCGACTCCAAGTTACAGGGTGAAAGAGCGCGCAGAGGAACGTGCGGCAAAAAAAGCTGAGCAGCGGCAGCTCAAAAGCTACATCGAAGAGCTGAAGCAACGAGAGTATGAAGTTGTTGGTGAGTTTTTTATTAAAAAGGACCATCAAGGGTCTATTAATATCGAACCTCCAGGGAGGTGTTATTTACCTATCTCAATGGAAAGTTATAGGCAATATGGAGAGAACTGGGATAAGGATCCTTTCTATCAAAAAGCGTATCCTTACTGTAAGGGAAAATGGGAAATATTAGCAGTGGTCCCGATTGGCACAAAATTCCGAATTGTCGACTTACAAGAAAAGGAGTTTGCATGGAATTATTGGAATGTATATGTCCAATTGGATCTTCCATCATTTGAAAAACCAGTACACGCAAATTTTATATTTGCTGGGTGGACTGGAGAAGACTACCGCAATATCACACCTTGGCCTGCTTACGCCAAAGAGGTGGGCGCTCCCGATAAACCTCCTTTGGAGGGCAAAGTCGTAGGTGAGCGCTATTACGCTCCCAATAATATGTTCTCTTGTCAGTTCAATGCAATCGGTGAAGAGAAATACAAGGCTGGGGACGCATTCTTGGACAAGAAGGCTATTGCCACCATGTTTCCTGACCAGGCTGGTGATGGGGACTGGGGGATTGTTTCTGCCATATTTGCTGACTCAGCGGGAAACTATAAACGGGCTGATATTTACGATTTGGGATGGGAACAATTGGATGAAAAGGCTCTGAAGGAGGCCTTTGAAGCTTGCGGCATCGAGACCCTAGAAATGTTTGAGGAAGCAAAAGGCATAGAAAGGTTGTCGGAGGAGATGATTGGAGATGACATGTTCTTTGTCGCACTTTCTATCAAGAATACAGGTCTTCTGAAAGGATTTTATGGAAGAGATATGCCATTGACGAGAGGCTATTTGGTTTTTCAGCATGACGATAAACTCATTTTATTAGTGAATCAAAGAGTAACGCTAACTGGAAAGAGCCAGCCTCCTGGCCAACATGAAGAAGATCTGAAAAATGAACTCCTGGAGTTTAAAAAGACGTTTGAATTTGATCTTGTTCCCGCCATTGGTTGCGTTGAGAAAGCAGATACGACTGAGGTAAGCCATTGATCAGATCGTTGTAGGAACTAGGCCGTGCGTTGAATGGAGATGATCGTAGAAGGACGTTGCTCTAAGGCGCTTTTTTCCCCAGCAAGAGAGCGGCGCAACAGCGCTTCGGCCTGCTTTTGGGGGGAGGTGAAAAGAGCCTCTTCCAGGGCTTTTTCAAACTCCGTTCTCGAGGCGCGCAGCGTGGAGAGAGTCAGAGTATCACCAATGGCCCAACGTTGATTGACCGACAAAAACTCATGTTGAGCGTCAATGCCAATGGCGATGTTGTCAGAAGAGAGCACTTGTGGCGTTGTCGTTCCAGAGCGGATCAGCCAAAGGGGGCCGTAACCACAAGAGATGTAGCTTAATTCGCTGGCTCTTGGCTTCAAGACGAGCAAGTTAAGGGTGAAAATCTCATCGAAAGTGTGGCGGACAACGAGGCGATTGATCTCACTGACGATTTTGACCGGGTCAGAAGTTTGTTGTGTGACGCTATAGATAATGCCTTGAAGCATGGCGGCGTGGATGATCCCTTCGACTCCTTTGGAAGAGGGTTCGGCGAGAAGAATCGCAAAGGCCCCCTCTTCAAGTTCAAGAAAATCATAGTAAACTCCAGCAATGGTCAGATCTCTATGGGAGGCAAGTCCAATGGAGACTTTAGGCCAAGGAGGGAGCCCTTTGGGCAAGAGGGTCTCTTGGGCTTTGCGCAAGTGCTCGCTCAAGTCCTGCGCATAGCCACGCCCTTTTTCATCTTTGTCCACATCTCCTGAGGAGAGATAGGATTTGAGGTCCGCAATGAGGTCGATGATATCGGGATAGCGCTCTTTAGGGTCTGTTTGGAGAGCTTTTGCCAAGATTTTTTGCAATCGACGCGGAAGCTGCGAGACATGGACAATGCCGTGGCTTAAGCGCCCCAAAACCAGTTCATAAGCGATCAGGCCAAGGGAGTAGATGTCTCCTTGAAACGAGGCGTTCATCGGATTTTGCCGTTGTTCTGGAGGCATGTAAACAGGGGTGCCAATGACTTGACCTGGTTGAGGTGAGCTCATCTCTTCTGTGTGCAGCTGTGCGATGCCAAAGTCGATCACTTTGATCACTCCTTGACTCGTGAAGAGGATATTTTCAGGCTTCAGATCTCGATGGATGACTCCATGGCTGTGTAGGTGGAGCAGGGCGGCACAGATTTGCATCAGCGTTTCAATGCTTCGCCGTAGACTCATCGAATGTTGCAAGATGAACTGGCGCAGCGAAATTCCTTGGATGAACTCCATAGCGATGTAAAGCCCCCCCTCCCAATCTCCATAGCCATGAAGCTTGACGATGTTGGGGTGGTTGGTCAAAGAGATGATCTTTGCTTCGCTGATGAAACGCTCTTTCATCTCCGGATGGTTCACATACTTGGGAAGCAGCACTTTGATGGCGATAGGTTCATGGGATTGAGGATGGACTCCGAGGTAGAGATGACTCATCCCCCCAGCCCCTAGCTCTCCTTCTACCCGATAAGGGCCGATCTTTTGGGGAATAGGTCCTTTTTCCACAGCCCTATCTGGGACGTGAATGCCAGGCTGCGTGATCCGTTTGGTGGCGTCTTCTTCTATCATGAAATTTCGAGGATGCGCACTCCAATCATATCGCCAATTTCGACAAGTTCACCTCGCCCAATGATCTGCCCATTCACGGCCAAGGAGACTCTAGGGCTTTTTGGAAGATGGAGAGAGAGTAAATTGCCAGGTTGTAAATTGAGCAATTGTTCAGCTGGCAGTTTCACCTTGCCCACCTCCACAGAGACCATCATCGGAATTTGTCCAATGGGGCTTAACGGAGCTTCTAGAGTAGAGCTTTTTGGCGCTTCTTCTTCGGCAGAGGAGGGGGAGTCTTCTGGAGGAGTTAGCTCGGGCTCTTCTTCTTTGAATTCCTCCTCTTCGAAATCGAATTCCGAATCATTTTCAAAGGGGTCTTCGTCCATAAAATTCCTAAAGTTGTAAGCCAGAGGCTGTCAGTTCACCGTTTAAGAGAGCTTTTCCCTCATAGGTCAGCGCTACAGGGCCTTGGCAGTTGTTAGGGGAGACAGTGCAGCTATCGAGGAGGAGAATATCGCCTAGCTTCAAGCTTTTCCATTGTTCAGCAGAGATCTCCACTTTTCCCCCTTCAAGTCCCATCTCCACACCAAGCTGTTTGCTGATTTTTGTCGAGGCAGAGGAGAGAAAATGTTGGCGCCATTTGGTGAGAAAAGGGGGGGGGAGGAGAAGTCGGCCGCGTAAGGTTTGCGTTTCGAGAACCACTGCAAAGTCAATACAGAGCACTTCATTGGGGGGCAGACTCTCATGATTGGCGAGGTGAATTTTCAGATTTCCCGGGTAGTTTGCCGCTCCTAACATCGCAAGACCGCTGGCGATTGCAAAATGGACAAGAGTGCTGTGTAGGGTAGGATCGTGAAGGGCTGCCGCTGCATCATCAAGATGAAGCATTGCTTTTAAAAGCAGGGTGATTTCTGCCCGATCAAAAGAGAGATAAAAGGGGAGATCGAGAGGAGTTGCGACAAGGCAAAAGAAAGCAGATAGGCTCGTATTTGGCGCATGCGTGATCCATTGAGGGGGTTCGCATTGGAGGGTCACTTTCTGAAGTTGAAAGAACTTCGCAAGGGCCTGTTCGAACGCTGCAAAAGGGAAGGGGGGGGGTGTCCCCACTAGGGGAATGGCATCGAGAGCTAGGAGAGAGGCCTCAATTTTTCCAGCAAATTCCATTATTCTTCACCCTCCACCGGTTCAGGCGCTTCAGGTTCTTCTTGTCTTCGTCTCTGTTGCTGCTCTCCCCCTTCTCGCTCATAGCCGCGAAAGGCTTGTTGACCAGGAGGAGGTTGAGGAGTATCGCTGCGGAAGGTCTGCATTTGATGCACAGTGAAGCCTTGCGAGGCGAGCTTTTCGTTTAAAGCAAGGCGGTTGGCGGGATTGTCAATCGCTGCTTGGGCTTGTGCAGAGATGCCCTGAATGACGATATTGACATCTTTACCTCCAGCGGCAATTTGCAGACTCACCCGCACCCCATTTTGCAAGGCGACGGCAACGGTGGTCTCGGTGGCTGTTTTTGCAACCGTGATCTGCTGCACAGGGGCGCTAAAGAACTGGTTGTTTTGCATGATGGCGACGATCTGATCGACGGGACTTGCACCAGAAGTCGGAGCAGAGGCTTGCGCAGCTCCCATTTCTCCTAGCATCGCACCTTGGACAGCTTGAATTTGCACTTGCGGCCCCGTCCGCTGGACCTCTTCGACCTTGCTTTGGGAGGTGGTTCGGAGGAGTTCTTCCTTTTTTTTCAGTTCCCCTTCTCCTAAAGCACTGACAGCGCCTCCTTCTTCAACCTCTGAGTCCTGAGGTTCTTCTTGAGGCAGCGCTTTAGCTGCGACTTTTGTCTCAGTTTTAGGAGCGGGGGCAGGGGGAGGAGTGGCCACCTCTTTCCCTTTTTTTGACTGCGTGGTTTGTCCAGCAACAGCTACAGGCTTTACGGGCTGTTCAGGGGTCTTTTGTTTTTTGACAGTCGGGATGTCGGAAGGGGTCACTGATGGCTGTGCTTTAGCCTCTTTAGCGTGAACGACCGGCTGCTTGACTTTTGCCTCTTTTTTGGAGACGGCCGGCTCCTCAGTCTCATGGCCTTTAGCAGATGGTTCTTTCGATGGGCCAGCCCTTTTTGATGCGATGAGAGGTTCGCGCGATGTGCCTTGTGAGGGAGGAGGGGGCTCGCGCGAGGAACGTGTTGAAGAGGGGGGGTGCTCACGCGATTCTCTGCTGGAGGAAGTGGCTGGCATCTCCTCATCAGACTCTCCTGCCATCGAGCGGGGAGGGGGTTCACGTGTGCTGCTAGGAGAACGAGAGAACATTGGCGGAGAAGGCTCACGCGATGCGCTTCTTGAAGAAGTGGCTGGCATCTCCTCGTCAGACTCCCCTGCCATCGAACGGGGAGAGGGTTCACGTGTGCTGCTAGGAGAACGAGAGAACATTGGCGGAGAAGGCTTACCCGATGCGCTGCTGGAGGAAGTGGCTGGCATCTCCTCGTCAGACTCTCCTTCCATCTCCTTGGGAGCGCTTGACTTGGCTCGGATGCGCTCCCTTAGAGTTTGGACCGCCTGTTCGCGCGTAGGGAAAGGGGGTAACTGGGTCTCGCGCTTCGATCTCTCCAGGGCGTCTGAGAAGCTTTTACTAGGGTGTCCCGAAATTTCTGGGGATGTAGAGGAAGAGGCAGCCCCTTCGCTTGCGTCAGGTTTAATTCTCATGGCGACGTTTCTCCTGATGGCGACGACTCAAAAAGGTCGCAGAGCCAATCTCATCTTGCCGTTTTTCTTCTTCGATGCGCATCTCTCTTCGCACTTCTTTTTCCCATTCTTCCCTATGGATCTGTAGTTTGTCTACTTCTAGACGTCTTTGTTTCAGAAGTGCTTCTGCCTCTTCAAGGTTCTTTTTCGCTTGAGTGACTTGCGTCGTTTGTTGCTTCACCTTTTCTTCTTCGACAGCCAGTTTTTCTTTCACGACATCGAGATAACTTTTCATCTGCCGAATTTCAAAGGTCGTCGTCCCCTCATCGAGAGCGTTTCTGAGCTGTTGGAGCTTCTCTTGCTTGTGCTTGAGCACTTCATCCCGTTTGCGCTCTACAGTGCGCAGTTTTTGCTCCTCTTGTGCAAGGGCATTGCGTCGCTCTTTGACTTTGGCTTCAGCCTCTTCGACTCTTTTCTTTTTCACCAGGAGCACTTGCTCGAGGGGATAGGGGGGTAGCTTATCCATAATGTTAACGGAAAATATCGCGCAAATCGCGCAAAGTTTCTTCTCTGGTGGAACGCTCATCGACCTTCTGTCTGAGGAAGCGATTCACTTTGTCGATGTGGTCTATTGCAAAATCAGCCATTCTGTCCGACCCTCGCTTGTATTCGCCAATGCGGATGAGAATTTCGTTTTTCCGGTAGTTCGCGAGCACTTCGCGGACCCGCCCGATCAATTCTAGCTGCTCTTTCGTGCTGACTTTGGTGAGCAATCTGGAGGCTGACCCGAGGATATCGACAGCAGGATAGTGGTATTGGCGCGCGAGATCAGCAGAGAGGATGATATGTCCATCGAGTATTGATCTAGTTTCGTCGGCGACCGGTTCATTTAAGTCATCTCCTGCCACCAAGATGGTGTAGAAGGCTGTGATCGAGCCTTTATCTGAATTTCCTGAGCGCTCGAGGAGTTTTGGGAGGGTAGAGAATACAGAAGGGGTATATCCGGCCCGTGCGGGGGGCTCTCCTGCTGCTAATCCCACCTCGCGCAAGGCTCTTGCAAAACGGGTGACCGAGTCCATCATTAAGATGACAGACTTCCCTTGATCGCGGAAGTACTCGGCGATGGCGGTCCCCACATAAGCGGCATTGAGGCGCAGTTGAGAGGATTGATCGGACGTAGAGACAATGACGACAGAGCGCTTCATTCCCTCTTCGCCTAAGTCATGCTGGATAAATTCCCGCACCTCACGCCCCCGCTCTCCAATCAACGAGATGACGTTGACGTCGGCAGTTGCGTATCTAGCAATCATCCCTAAAAGGGTCGACTTACCTCCCCCGGCAGCTGCAAAAATGCCGATGCGCTGCCCTTCGCCCACCGTGAGGAGACCATCGATGACGCGGACCCCAACAGAGATCGACTTATCAATGATTTTGCGCGTTAAAGGGTCTGGAGGAGCTTGGAGAATCGGGTAAGTTTCATTAAGCTCGAGGGGTCCTTTCGTGTCGAGATCGAGAGGCTCTCCAAGTCCGTTGAGAACGCGTCCCAAGAGCCCGGGGCCCACCTTGATGTGCAAGGGCAAGCCGGTGGGGATGACTTCCGAAGAGGGGCCAATGCCTGTCATCTCCCCCAAAGGGGAGAGGAGAACCTCATCTTGAGTGAAGCCTACTACGGTTGTCCTAAGGGGTTCTCCCTCGCGCTTGACGAGGCAGACCTCTCCTATTTTGACCCTGGGAACGACCGCCCGAATGAGCATCCCCACCACTTCGGTGATCCGCCCGTGGACGGTGGTGAGTTGTACCTCTTCGAGTTTCGAGGCGAGTTGGTCGATATCCCCTGTTGCCATCAGATTTGGGTCTGCATGATCGTTTTAATGAAATTCGAGCCTTGCCCCACGACAGCAGTGGCAAAGTTAATTGCCCTTGAAGCTGCCAGCATTTGCGCTTGCGCCCGCATCATATCGGTTGGCGACATCTTAGAACCCATGAGTGAGAGGTGATCTTGCACCGTTGCGATCTGGTGTTGTCCCCCAGTAATCCAACTGAGAAATGTTTTTAACTGACTCGGTCCTGGAGGCGCTTCTTCGGGAGCCTTGTAATCAATGCCCACCTGTTTCGAGAGCCCTTGAACGCTTTTGTTAAATTGAGACAGTTTGGTGGAGAGCAAACTTTTTTGCGCATCACTTAAGCCCTTAAATCGCTGATCGGTCAATTGATCGTGCAGATCTGTCGAGGCCTGTTTCAGAGTATTAAGAGACTCATTTAACGAGTGCGCTGAGACCGCATGCCCTTGCTCCATTGCGCCTAGCTTTAGCTGCATTGGACCTGCGGCTTCTCCTGCTTTTTGAGGAGAAGACATCTGCTCCATCACCTTGCTAAAATCCTTTCCAGAGGGCAATTCTTCAGGCGTTTCAGGGATCCCTTTTGGGGGTAACCCACCAACTCCTACGTCCTCTTTTCCTGGGATTCTTTCGGTCATTTTGCCTCTTTGCCCTTAGCTATTGGGGACTGTTTTGCTTCTTTTTTCGGTTTTTTCGGCGTTGCAGGGCTTCCTGTTTTGCGCACTCCTTTATCAAGAACCTCTAACCACAGCTCTCCGAGGCGTTGTGTCGCAGGATCATCCCCTTGCTCCATCGCCTGCTTGAGGAGTTTTTCCCCCTCATCGATTTTTTGGTTAGAAAGAAGGTAGCTGATCCCCAAAAGAGCCGCAGCGCGGTGGTTATTTGGCTCTTGTTGGAGCACCTCTTCTAAGATTTTGCAGCTCCGTTTGGTTTCGAGCTTATGTAGAGCAATCGCTGCCAGCCCAATTTTTGGGATGGTGCTTTCGGCATTGAGGAGTTGTGCTGCGTGAAAGAGTTTTGAGGCAGCCTCTTCATCCATGTGAGCGATGGCGACGAATCCCCCTTCGGCGAGCAGGGCAAAATCTTCTTTGCATTCTTCTAGTGTTGTCATCAGTTTTCCCCTTTAGCTTATCGCAGCACGTTGCTGATCATGTTTTGGAAGGTCTGGTTAAATAAGGTTACCGTGGTCGACCCTAAGTCGGCAATTTGCGAGAATTTGTTCATCGCGAGCTGGAGGGAAATCATCCCCACAACGCTGATCGAAGTTCCTTGGCAGGCAAGACAACCCATCTTGGCGCTGACCGCCTTTGCCTGCGCTGAAATCATTGTTAAAAGTTTTGATAGATTGAGCGTCATTTATTTTTTCTCCTTTTGCTGTTTTTGGGTCACGCGCACCATAAGTTTTTGCATTGCCGCATAACCATGAAGCAAGACGCCCAGAGAATCGAAGTCTTCCTTGCTCTCCCCTCCGCGCAAGTTATTTTTGAGGAGCTGAATTTTCTTTTCGACCCGGTCTTTGTATTTTTTGAACAGATCGGGATCTTTGAACTCCTTCTCGAGATCGAACTGTTGAGCTTGGAGCTTGTCTTTTTTCTTACCTTGTAAACCAAACATGACCACACCTATTTCTACTGGTTATAGCTGATCTTATACTTGACGCCATTTTTTTCCAGGATGACTGTATTCGATTTGATGCTGACCACTTCCATCCCTTGAAATCGGTCACCGCGCATTAAGATTCTTCCGTCTATTAACACATTTACGATAGTGTCGTCATGCTTTGAGAAGCCTTGCACTTGAAATTTTCCCGTTAAGTCGATGACCGACTGCTCTTCTGTGAGGAGGACGACATAATTTTTGATGATTCGAATTCCAGGCAAGGCTTTTAAAGTTTGGGCCAGCTGTTCGAATTGGCGCGCCTTGCCTTTGGAGATGTAGCCGGTGATCACGAGTTCCCCATTGGAAAGTTGAGGCGTCACTCCTGAGAAGCCTCCTTGAATGAGCTGCCCTTTGATCTCTTCCATTAAGATTTCCTCGACCACCACTTGGTTTTCGAGGCGGTCGAGGTAGATAAAGTTGAGTCTCAAGTAGTCTTGAAGAGTAGCTGCCTGTTTTTGGGTGAGGAGGTAGCCACTGATGACGAATTTTCCAGGTTCTGGGGCATAGAGGCTCACGCCTCGCCAATCGGGATTTTTGCCGATCACTGCGTTGTACTGTTCCCACACATACTGATCGACCACGACGTTGTTTTCGACGTTACCGATAAACTTCAGCCCTTGCAGGTTGTACATCAGCTCAGCCCGTTCTACGGGGGTGAGGACGTGCCCTAGGAGGAGGAGATTGCCTGTTGCGCTGTTGTAGGTGAAGCGGACATCTTTGAAGTTAGCGACCGCTTTATTAATTTCTTTATCGTAATCGCGTCTTGGGACGACCACCTCGTTGGTTTGGAAGAGGCTTAAGCTTCCCGCCACGACCATTACGATAATTCCAATAGCGGCGACGAGGAGGATAAAGGTGCCGCCGCTGAGGACAGGCTTTTCCTTTTTTGCAGCCACTGCAGCAGGAGCGATTAAGGCCACCTCCTCTTCTTCCATCTCCACAGCGGGGGCGCTTAAGGGGGCGGCGGTGGTGAAGAGGGTTTCTTGAGCCTCTTCTTTGTCGATGATGACGAAGCTCGTGGTCCCTAGGGAGACCACAGCGTTGCTGCCGGTGGCTCCTTTTTGGTCGATGACTTTTCCATCTACGATCACGCCGTTGCGGCTATGGAGGTCTTCGATTTCGAGGGTCTCGTCGTTGCGGACGGTGATGCGAGCGTGTTGGCGCGAGACGCTTAGGTCGTGAAAGACGATATCACAGACGTTGGCATCGGTGCCCAGGAGGTAAGAGCGGCCTGGATGGAGGGTCACTTCGGCGCCTGTGTTGGGACCTGTGACGACTTTGAGGAGGTAGCGTCCGAGTTGTGTGACATCGACTTTGGGAGATGCGGCTTCTTTTCCCACCGTTCCAAAGATCGCTTCGTAGACCTCTTCCTCCTCTTCTGGAGGGGGAGGACTTTGAGTCGTCTCTTCTTTTGTGGAGTAGGCAAAGAGGCTGCCGCCGATTTTAACGATGTCCCCTTCTTTCAGCAGATAAGGATCGAACAGTTGGCGTCCATTGACCTGTGCAGGGTTCGTTTCGCTCAAGTTTTCCATTAAATACCCCTCGGCCGTCGCGGTGATGCGACAGTGGAGTCTTGAGACAAGGGGGTCAGCTATTGCGATTTGGCACAAGTCGGGATCACGTCCAATTTGCCAGCTTTCAGCTCCCTTCAAAGAGAGAACTTTGCCGCGCATGACCCCTTCTTGTCCGATGAGTTTTCCATTCTCTATCATCGATCACGATTCCTGGAGCTTTTTGCGCCAATAGTGGGCGTAGTTGAAGAAAGTTTCGAGGTGGTCTTTGAATTCCACGTAGGTCACTTCGTTGGCTATCTTGTCTCCCAATTGGAGGGCATGGGTGGTGGGGTGGAGGCTTAAGACGGCGCCTCCTGTCCCTTGTCCCATCAAGTTAGCGAGCATTAAAGTGACAAAGAACTCCTCGTTCGAAGGTCGCTCTGGGATGGGGCCGATGTTGCTTAAAAGGGCAAATCCTTGTTCATAGGGGGCGATAGCGACGGGGATTTCGGATAGGGTCAGGTGGTAGTTCCCTTGATCATCGCGAGGGATCCCTTTTTCTATCCCTAGATCAAACTGCAGCTGTTTAGCAAATTTATCGACCAGCATCTCTTTCCATTTCGAGCGATACGGCTCTTTTCCTCACAAAAGTAGCGTGAGTTGCGCCGAGTTTACTCACCCATGTCCCTTGCGTCCATTAATTTCATCATCTTTATGTCTTTATAACAGAGCGGTGTAGACGTCTATCACTTTTTTCAAAAAAAACACAAAAGAGGATCTATTGCAAGAGCAAACGTGGTGGCTTCCTGCAGAGATTAGACCTCTTTCGAAATTCAATCATGTCAGTTGTCAAGATTAGGTGGCTGGCACTTGCCATAAAGGTAAGTAAGGTAGAAGTCTCGGGCTGCTCTTGCGCTTGCGGGCATTGGAGCAGAATAGGCTATGAGAAGAAAGGCCTCATCTCGCTGCCTAAAATCGCGTCCTCGGAGGGGGAGCGTATGCGAT
>JAFEGQ010000023.1 GCA_018239785.1 Verrucomicrobiota bacterium | reverse complement strand
CGTCCCCCCTGGGATGATGTGTCCCATGATGACGTTTTCTATAAAGCCGAGCAGGTAGTCGGTTTTCCCCGAGCAAGCCGCATCGGTCAAGACACGGGTTGTGTCTTGGAACGACGCCGCCGAGATAAACGACTGGGTGCTAAGCGATGCCTTAGTAATCCCCAGCATCACTGGAGCTCCTCGAGCTGGCTTCCCCCCTTCTGCAATCGCACGCCGATTCTCATCGTGGAACGTCATGCGGTCAACCTCTTCACCGTAGAGCAAGACGGTATCTCCTGGGTCGGAGACCCGCACTTTTTGC
The DNA here is from genome assembly GCA_018239785.1 of Verrucomicrobiota bacterium. Lineage (GTDB taxonomy): Bacteria > Chlamydiota > Chlamydiia > Chlamydiales > JAFEGQ01 > JAFEGQ01. The sequence continues at coordinate 13,723 of JAFEGQ010000023.1, read as the reverse complement.
AACATCTGGCGAACGATGATCTCCACATGCTTGTCGTTGATGTCAACACCCTGCAAGCGATAGACCTCTTGAACCTGATTGACCAAGTACTTTTGGAGCTCCCGAACACCGCAAATCTCGAGCATCTCTTGAGGAACAACCAACCCATCGGTGAGCTGCTGCCCTTTGATGACCGAATCCTCTTGCTGCACAATCAAGTGCTTGTTCAATGGAATCAGATGCTCTTCTTCCATCCCCGAGATCTCGTCGCGCACGACGACAATCCGCTTGTTCTTCTGCACATCGCGGAGGTAGACAGTTCCGTCGAGCTTCGCAATTTCAGCAGCTTCCTTAGGCCGACGAGCTTCAAAGAGCTCAGCGACGCGCGGCAAGCCCCCGGTGATGTCCTTCGTGCGGATCGCCCCACGAGGCAATCTTGCGAGGATCTGCCCTGCCGTAACCTCTTCTTTCTCTTCAACGTCGATAATCGCCCCAGAGGGGATCGCATACGTTCCAACCAGCTCTGTTTGAGCTTTGTCGGCGTAGATCATGACCTGAGGATGCAGCTCTCCGCGGTGCTGTTTAACGGTGAGTTCGACAGCTCCTGTTTGCGGGTTCGTCACCTTCTCCGTCGAGATCCCCTCAACCAGGTCTTCGTAGCGAATAAATCCAGGCTTATCGCAAATGACTGGGACGTTGTACTGCTCACACTCGGCCAGCTTCTGCCCAATTTTAACGCTAGAGCCCTCTTCGAGCAAAATCTTGGTTCCAAGTTCAGCCTGGAACGTCTGTAAAGGCTCGATCGATTTGCTCTTGAGAAGTTGCTTGTACTCCTCAAGAGAACGCCCCTCATCGCGAACAACGTGGAGCAGTCCATTTTTATTGAGAACCATCCAATACCCTTCGGCATTGCGAACCGTGCGCAGCTCATGGTAGATCAAAAGACCATCATGATCTGTGACGAGTTCTGGCGTCGTGCTGGCAGATGCAATCCCCCCTAAGTGGAAGGTACGCATGGTCAGCTGTGTTCCAGGTTCCCCGATCGACTGGGCCGCGATGATTCCAACCGCCTCTCCCATCCCTACATAGCGTCCGTTCGCGAGATTCAAGCCATAACATTTGGCACAAATGCCCCGCTGCGATTCGCAAGTGAGCGGAGAGCGGATACGGACACTTTCAAGACCTGCATCGTCAATCTGCTCTGCCTGATCCACAGTGAGAGTATCGCCAGCGCGCGCTAACCTCTTCGAGCTATCCCCAGGCATATATATATCTTCGCAAACAGTGCGCCCGTAGATGCGGCTCTTGAGAGGAAGAAGCTCTTCACTCCCCTGCTTAATGGCAGAGACCTCAATCGCATTCAACGTGCCGCAATCTTCCGAAGCGATGATCACATCAAAGGCGACGTCGACTAAACGCCTTGTCAAGTATCCCGAGTCGGCAGTTTTAAGGGCCGTATCGGAGAGACCTTTGCGCGCACCGTGCGTCGAAATTGAGTACTCGAGAACCGACAACCCCTCGCGGAAGTTGGAGGTAATTGGCGACTCGATGATCTCCCCAGAGGGTTTCGCCATCAAACCGCGCAAGGCGCCCAGCTGTTGCACCTGGCTCTTATTCGCCCGCGCCCCAGAGTCAAGCATGAAAAAGAGGGGGTTGAGCCGATAGTCTTTGACCTCTTGGAGGAGTTCAAAGAGCTCTTCTGAAAGCTGTTCGCGCACCTCAGTCCAAAGACCGATATTCTTCGATTTGCGCTCCCCTTCGGTGATGATCCCCTCTTCATACTGATTATTGATCTGCTCAACGCGCAAGTGAGCGGCTTGAATGACCTCTTCTTTGTTAGAGGGCACCCGAATATCGAGAATCCCCATCGAAGGAGCTGCCTTTGTAGCGTACTCAAAGCCGAGGTTCTTTAAGTCGTCAAGGAAGCGCACCGTGGCCTCAAGGCCCACCGTTTTGTAGCACTCCATGACCAACTCGCCCACTTTTTTCTTCGTCAGGCCATAGTTGCGGAAGCCCATTTGTAGCGGAACAATCTCATTAAAGACGACACGACCAGGTGTCGTCTCAATGATCTGCCCCCCTTTTAGGCGCACTTTGATTTTTGAGTGGATATGAAGCCCATAACCGACGTTTTGGTACTCCTCCCCCTCTTTTTTCCGTTCTGCGGTGTAGCTTGGCGTCCCTTTCAGGGCGAGCAGCACTTCGTCAGTGTTGGAGAAAGCGGGAATCTTTTTCCCCTCTTTGTCCGCAAAGTAGAGCGGATCATGCATGAGGTAATAGAGCCCCAAGGTCATGTCCTTCGAAGGAATCGCGACAGGCTTACCCGATGAGGGGAGGAAGATGTTATCAGGAGCCATCATCAACACTTTCGCTTCGATCTGAGCTTCGATCGACAAGGGGATGTGCACCGCCATCTGGTCTCCGTCAAAGTCGGCGTTAAACGCTTCGCAGACAAGAGGGTGAATCCGGATCGCTTTCCCTTCAATCAACACAGGTTCAAAGGCCTGAATCCCCAAACGGTGCAAAGTAGGAGCGCGGTTGAGGAGGACAGGGTGCCCTTTAATGATCTCTGCGAGGACGTCCCATACTTCAGGAGCCTGACGTTGAATCATTTTTTTAGCTGATCGAATGGTATAGACATACCCTAAGTCTTTCAGCCGTCTCACAATAAACGGCTCAAAGAGCTCAAGAGCCATTTGCTTAGGCAAACCACACTGGTTAAACTTCAGCTCTGGACCCACAATAATGACAGAACGGCCTGAGTAGTCGACCCGTTTCCCGAGCAAGTTTTGACGGAAACGGCCTCCTTTTCCTTTGAGCATTTCGCTAAGGGACTTCAAAGGACGGTTGCCTGCACCCATGACAGGATGTCCATGGCGCCCGTTGTCAAAAAGGGCGTCCACAGCTTCTTGCAGCATCCTTTTCTCATTGCGCACAATGACTTCTGGTGTTTTCAGCTTAAGAATCGACTTTAAGCGATTGTTGCGGTTAATGACCCTGCGATAGAGATCGTTAAGGTCAGAGGTCGCAAAACGACCTCCATCGAGCGGTACAAGGGGGCGCAAATCAGGAGGGATCACAGGGACAGCGCCCATCACCATCCAGGTAGGACTATTCGCAGAACCCATAAAAGCTTCGGCGATTTTAAGCCTTTTTGCGAGCTTCATCCGAGCTTGGAGCGATTTAGTTTTACGTAATTTATCCTTTAACTCGGCAACTAAAACGCCCATATCCTCAGAAGCGAGGAGATCGCGAATCGCTTCTCCCCCCATTTTCGCAGAAAACGCATCTGCGCCCCATCTCTCAACAGCTTCTTGATACTCTTTATCGCTGAGGAGCTGCTTGCGCTCAAGCTCTGTGCTTCCTGGGTCGGTCACAATGTACTCTTCGTAGTAGATGACCCGTTCGAGGTTAGCTGACGTTAAGCCTAAAATATTTCCAATGCGAGATGGCATCGTCTTGAAGAACCAAATATGGACTACTGGCACTGCAAGGTCGATATGAGCCATCCGCTCACGGCGCACCTTAGCGAGGGTGACCTCTACGCCACATCGATCGCAAACAATGCCCCGATTTTTGATCTTCTTGTACTTACCGCATGCACATTCCCAATCTTTCGTGGGGCCAAAGATCTTCTCGCAAAAAAGCCCCCCTTTTTCAGGCTTAAATGTGCGGTAATTAATGGTTTCGGGCTTCTTGATTTCCCCACGCGACCATTGGTTGCGAATCACCTCATCCGATGCGATCTGGATGGTGATTTTATCGAACTGTTGATCAAATTGCTGGTCGTCTGCCATCAAATGCCCCCTACTTGTGCAACTGCTTGTGTTCGGATGTCTAATCCCAAAGCTTGCATCTCTTTTACAAGAACGTTAAACGATTCTGGAATGCCAGCTTCGAGTAAATTCTCCCCTTTCACGATCGACTCATAAATACGGGTTCTTCCCGTAACGTCGTCCGACTTAACGGTGAGAATTTCTTGAAGCAGATAAGCTGCTCCATAAGCTCCTAAAGCCCATACTTCCATCTCCCCAAAGCGCTGCCCCCCCATCTGCGCTTTTCCTCCCAGCGGCTGCTGGGTGACAAGCGAGTAAGGACCGATGGATCTAGCGTGGATCTTGTCAGCGACAAGGTGGCTCAACTTCAGCATATAGATGTAGCCAACGACCACCGGATAGTCGAAGCGCTCTCCTGTATACCCGTCAAAGAGCCACATTTTCCCTTCAACGTGCTTCACGTTTTTATTGAGGAGCTTCCAAATCTCTTCTTCAGGCACCCCTTCAAAGACGGGGCTCTTGACATGGATTCCCTCAATGTAGGCGGCAAAGCCAAGGTGAGTTTCGAGCAGCTGTCCAAGGTTCATCCTCGAAGGAACCCCTAGAGGGTTGAGGATGATCTCGATCGGCTGGCCATTGGGGAGGAAGGGCATATCAGCTTCAGGAACGATCTTTGCGACCACCCCCTTGTTTCCATGGCGCCCTGCCATCTTATCGCCCACTTGCAGCTTTCTCTTCGAAGCGATGTAGACCTTGACTTGCCGAATGACGCCAGGATCGAGGTCAGTATCTCCCTTGCGCAAATGCTCAAGTTCCGTTTTATGCTGCATCTCGACTTCTTGCATTTTGAGCTGCATCTCGCATAAAATCCCTTTCAGGGTCGCGTAAATTTCCCCTTTTGGCACAAGGAGATCTTCTGGATTTTCGTGTTCGAGATCTTCGAGCATCTCTTCTGTGAAAATGGCCCCCTCTTCGACGAGCAATTCAGCCGTCCGGCGGTGAACGATATTGCCAGGAGCTGCTTCTCCAAGGAGCAGAGCGCCGAGCCGTTCATGCCTCTCCAGGCGAAGTTCGGATTGCTTTTCTTTAAATTCGCGCTGAATGTCTCGAACGCGCGCAGCTTCTTCAATCAAAACTTCATCTGACTTCGAGAGACGGTCGATGCGAGAGAATACCTTCACATCCATCACCACCCCTTCTGTTCCAGGGGGGACGACTAAAGAGGCATCTTTCACATCAGCGGCCTTTTCTCCAAAAATCGCGCGCAAGAGGCGCTCTTCAGGAGCCAGTTCGGTCTCCGATTTTGGGGTGATTTTTCCAACGAGAATATCTCCCGGTTTGACCTCAGCGCCGATGCGGATGATCCCATCTTCCCCAAGATTTGCCAACGCCTCTTCTGAAATATTGGGAATATCACGGGTGATCTCTTCCTTGCCGAGCTTGGTATCGCGGGCGGTGACTTCAAATTCTTCGATGTAAACAGAAGTGTAAGAGTCTCTTGCGAGCAGTCTTTCGCTGATGATGATCGCATCTTCGTAGTTATACCCATACCAAGGCATGAACGCGCAAAGGACGTTTTTCCCGAGGGCGATCTCTCCCCGATCGGTCGCAGGACCATCGGCCATGACGTCCCCTGCTTTGATCTCTTCCCCCACTTTACAAAGGGGCTTTTGATTGATGCTCGTCCCCGCATTGGATCTCAGGAACTTTTTCAGGTGATAAGTGTGGTGAGCGATCGGATTGTCTTTTGGGCTGATGACAACTTTAAAGCCATCGACATACTCGACAACTCCATCTTCTTCAGCGATCAACACAGCTCCAGAATCGCGCGCTGCACGTGCCTCTAACCCAGTCCCTACAACTGGGGATTCTGTGGCTAGAAGAGGCACTGCTTGCCTTTGCATGTTCGATCCCATCAAGGCACGGTTAGCGTCATCGTGCTCGAGGAAGGGGATCAAGCCAGCGACGATCGACACAAGCTGCTTAGGAGATACGTCCATATGTGTGACCTTTTCGGTCTCAATTTGGAGCGGTTCTCCCCTGTGGCGGGCCCAGCAGATCTTCTCTGCGAACATCTTATGTTCATCAAGAGGCGCTGACGCCTGAGCGACGACACATCGCTCTTCTTGGTCTGCAGTCATGTACTCAACTTCGTCGGTCACAACACCATTGCGCACAATCCGGTAAGGGGTCTCAATGAATCCAAATTCATTGATCTTCGCAAAGGCAGAGAGCGATGTGATCAGACCGATATTCGGACCTTCAGGCGTTTCAATGGGGCAGATCCTTCCATAGTGGCTCGGATGGACGTCGCGCACCTCAAAGCCTGCCCTTTCTCGGTTAAGACCTCCAGGCCCAAGGGAGCTCAAGCGCCGTTTATGGGTCAGTTCTGCAAGGGGGTTCGTCTGATCCATAAATTGTGAAAGTTGAGATCTTCCAAAGAAGTCTTTCAGAACTCCCACTAGGGCCTTTGCGGAGACAATTTTTCCAGGTGTCAGCGTATCGGAGGAGAAATCAAAGAGGTTCATCCGCTCGCGAATGATTTTCTCCATCCGCGCTAAGCCGACTCTGCACTGGTTTTGAATGAGTTCCCCGACAGAGCGGACGCGGCGGTTGCCCAAGTGGTCGATATCATCGACACTTGCCTCATCATCCCCAGCGCGCAAGCGCATTAGGTACTTGAGGGCTCCCACGATATCTTCCTTCGTGAGGGTGACCGTATTAAGGGCCTCTTCATCGGTAGGAAATTGGAGTTTTGTATTCAGTTTATAGCGGCCGACTCTTCCTAAGTTGTAGCGCTTAGGGTCAAAGAAGAGGCGCATGATGGCTGAACGCGCATTGGAAAGGGTCGCTGGTTCTCCAGGGCGCACGCGGCGATAAAAATCTTTCAAGGCCGATTCATAAGAATCGGTGGGGTCTTTGGCCAACATCTTGATGATCGGGCTATTTTCATCTGCGTCTTCAGCAATGCGGACCAACTTGATCCCCGCATCGGTCATCCGCTTGAGCATTGCAGTCGTGAGTTTCTCTCCTGCTTTGCCGTGAATCGCTCCACTTTCCTCATCAACCACATCTTCTGCGAGAATCCGACCCACGAGTTTTGAGAAGTCTTTTTCCGAACGGATCTTCACGCGAACTGTGGAGAAAAATTCCTCCAAAATATCGGAATCGGTCGAAAAGCCGAGGGTGCGAATGAAGGTTGTCGCGAGAATTTTTCTGCGGCGTCTTTTTCGATCGATATAGACATAGATCATGTCATTGGTATCAAAAGCTGCCTCTAACCATCCTCCGCGGTAGGGGATGATGCGAAATGAGCTGAGCAAATTCCCTTTAGGGTGCCTTTCTTGTTCAAAACAAATCCCAGGAGAGCGATGAAGCTGAGAAACGACGACTCGCTCTGCCCCATTGATGATGAACGTCCCGTGGTCGGTCATCAGAGGAACGGTCCCCATGTAGACCTCTTCTTCCTTGATTCCCGTCTCATCTGTGAGGCGAAACTTTACTTTAAGAGTAACGTTGTAACTGATACCTCGGCGGATGCACTCATCGGGACCATATTTAGGAACACCTAGCGAGTAAGAGATGTACTCGAGGACCGTCTTTTCGTCGTAAGACTTGATCGGAAATACCTCGCTAAATACCTCTTCCAGGCCAATTTTTTGCCTCTCTTCGGCAAACGACTTAGCTTGAAGAAATTGATCGTAAGACTTAATTTGTACTTCGATCAAATTTGGGAGATCGATAATCTCCTCCTGCTCTCCGAAGCTCACCCGTTTTGGCGCTCTTTTCTCCATATGTGCCTACACTCCTGATGAAATTGCTTATCAAACAAGCAGCTTGCACCAAGGACGGTGTCTACCTATCCTTTAGCGCAAGCTCCATCCAACCCTCAGCGTCTAGAGTCCCTTCAAAGTTGCCTTACCACCAGCATCTTCGAGTTTCTTCTTCATCTCGTGAGCTTCGGCTTTAGGTGCTGAATCTTTTACAACTTTTGGTGCCCCTTCCACAAGCTCTTTTGCCTCTTTGAGGCCAAGTCCTGTCAATTCGCGGACCACCTTAATAATTGCGATCTTTTTATCTGTTGGGGCTTCTGCAAGCGTGACTTCAAAGTCAGTTGACTCTTCAGCAACTTCGCCAGCGCCAGCAGCCGGAGCTGCCATCATTGCAACAGGAGCTGCTGCCGCTGCCTTAACTCCCCACTTTTCTTCGAGTGCAGTCTTAAGCTCGGCCATTTCGAGCACGGTGAGCTTGCTCAACTCTTCTACCAATGTTTCCTTGTTCACAGCGATTCTCCTAAATTAACCTTGTTAGCTTTATTTTCTAAGCAGTACAGCAAACTGCAAATGAGGGCCTCCATGACCGCCAGTGTCTGTGACAAAGGCGCTTCGAGTAGGCCAAGAAATTGAGCTCGCATCGTGAGAATGTCGGGAAGCTCAGAAAGCTTTTCGACATCCTTAGCATTGTAAAGGCTCCCATCGATCCAGCCCGCTAGCACCTCAATGGCTTGATTATTTTCCTTGCTAAACTCAAACACTTGTTTAGTAGTGGCAACGGCATCTCGAGTTGCGACTACAAGGGCTACGTGCCCTTTAAGAAGCTCCTCTTGCAGTTGAATTCCAGCCTCTTTAGCAGCCTTCAAAAGCACCCGTTTACCGACCACTTCGAGATGGCCTCCCGACTCTCTCAAAGACTTCCTCAACTGATTGGCTCGCGCAACTGTCAGCTCTCGATAACTGGTCACCAAGACTGATTTACCTTGACTTAGCTCCCCTTTGATCTCGTCGAGCAGGAGTTGTTTTTCGGAACGCATTGACTCTCCTCCTTAACTGACAGGTAGTTCATTCGAGCTAATTTTCAGCCCTGGGCCCATGGTAGAAGAGAGGTAGAGTCCTTGCATGTAGCGCCCTTTCGCAGAAGCGGGCTTTGCGCGAAGAACAGCCTGCAAATAAGCGCGGATGTTCTCGGCGACCTGTCCTACTTCGAACGAAAGCTTGGCAACGGGGCTGTTAAGCACGCCATCTTTGCCAGTCTTAAACTCGATTTTTCCTCCCTTAATCTCCTTAACAGCAGAGGCGACATCTGTCGTCACCGTCCCTGCCTTAGGAGTGGGCATAAGGTTACGAGGTCCTAGGATTTTACCCAGTTTCCCCACCTCACGCATCATATCAGGGGTAGCGATGACCGCAGAAAAGTCGGTCCATCCCCCCTGAATCTTGGCGATGAGCTCGTCGCTGCCAGCATAATCAGCTCCTGCATCCAAGGCCTCTTTCACCTTATCCGCTTTAGCTAACACAAGGACGGTCACTTTTTGTCCTGTGCCATTCGGTAAAGACACAGTTGCCCGCACTTGCTGATCTGACTTACGAGGGTCCACCCCAAGCTTCAAAGCCACTTCTACTGTCTGATCAAACTTGACAGAGGGGCAGCTTTTTAAAATTGCGACAGCTTCTTCCAAAGTGTACTCTCGCTCGAGGTCCACCTGTTTCGCTATCTCCCGAAGGCGCTTGCTTTTTCGACCCATTCTTTTTTTCCCTAACCCGTAATTTCTACGCAGTAATTTCTACACCCATGGAACGAGCGGTCCCTTTGACCATCTCCATCGCACTTGCAACTGTATGAGAGTTCAAGTCAGGGGCTTTTTCCTTTGCAATCTCTTCGACTTGTTGCAAAGTGATTTTCCCCACTTTATCGCGATTAGGAACGCCCGATCCCTTTCCAATGCCGGCATATTTTTTGATTTTGTCGGCAACAGGAGGTTCTTTGGTGTAGAAATCAAATGTTTTGTCCTGATAGACGTTAATGACAACGGGCAAATTTTCACCCGTCCGTCCGCTGGTTTTCGCATTAAAGTCCTTGCAAAAAGCCATGATGTTCACCCCGGCGGCACCGAGCGCCGGACCGATTGGAGGCGCTGGAGTTGCTTTTCCCGCAGGGATTTGAAGGCGGACAACCTTAACAATTTTTTTCTTTTTGGCCATGATGCTCGCTTTTATCTTAGACGTGACGAGCAGTTTAGCCAAAAGAGGCTATTGCGCGCCACAATTAGTTCTAACGCTGTTCTATTCTGCCACCCGTTCGACCTGCCAAAACTCGAGATCGGTCACCTCTGTATCGCGTCCAAAGATAGAGACGACGCAATTGAGACGCCCTTTTTCAAGCATCACATCGGTCACGGTTCCGATGAAGTTTATAAACACTCCATCGTTAATTTTAACCCGATTGCCAGGGGCAAATTGATGTTTCGCTGTAATGGTTTCTTTCTTCGACTTCAGTTCGACAAGAATTTCATTAACTTCTGCATCAGAGAGAGCTGTTGGAGTGCCGCCTCCCAAGAAATCGATGACACCAGTGCTATTTTTGACATAGGCCCAAGTTTTATCATTGAGGGTCATCTTGACGAGGAGATAGCCTGGCCAAATGCGCCTTTCTGTGACTGTTTGCTCACCAGACCGCATTTCTGAGACTCTTTCGGTGGGCAAGAGGACCTCTTCGACGAAGTCCACGACCCCTTCGCGCTCGCGCATCTCTTCTAGCGTCTTTTTGACTTTTTTCTCCTGCCCAGACAGGACCTGAATGACATACCACTTATGCATCGCTTTCCCTTATCCAATAATTGCGCGAACGAACGAACCTAAACCTGAAAGGGCTCCTTGGACGAGGAGATCGAGAACATAGATGCCTAGTCCAATGACCAGAGTGGCCCCCACTACAATTTTGGTATAAGCTCTCAACTCTTCTCGGCTTGTCCACGTGATCTTTTTGAATTCCCCTTTGATGCCACTGATCCAATTCAACCGCCCCTCTTTCGTGGAGGGGGAGGCTGTCGAGACATGGGCTTTACGCACATCCATTGTCATAGGGCGCTTCTCTTCATCTGATGGTTTCACACTTCCTCCCTCAACACTCAAGCAAAAGAGTAAGCGATCGAGTGCGGAGGGATTCGAACCCCCGACATGCGACTTTGGAGATCGCTGCTCTACCAGCTGAGCTACACACCCTCAACAATTGGGCTCACATTTCGAGGCCGCTCAAGATCTTTTACGATCTTGAGCGATCTCTTCCTACTAAAGTTATGCCAAGATCTCAGTAACGGTTCCCGCGCCGATAGTACGTCCACCTTCACGGATCGCAAAGCGCATCCCTTTTTCCATTGCAACAGGGGCAATGAGCTCTCCGGTGAGTTCTACGTTATCGCCAGGCATGACCATTTCGACTCCCGCAGGAAGTTGTACGGTTCCTGTGACGTCGGTGGTGCGGAAGTAGTACTGGGGACGATAGCCGCTAAAGAAGGGCTTATGACGTCCTCCCTCTTCTTTCTTCAAGATATAGACTTGTCCCTTGAACTTAGTGTGTGGCTTGCAGGCTCCAGGAGCTGCCAATACCATTCCCCGCTGTACGCGATCTTTGTCGACACCGCGGAGAAGAACTCCGACGTTCTCTCCTGCGCGCGCCTCGTCCAACACTTTGTTGAACATTTCAAGGCCGGTCACAACGGTATCCATGGTGTCTTTAAGACCCACGAGTTGAACTTTATCGTTAATTTTAACGATCCCTTGCTCAACGCGTCCTGTTGCTACAGTTCCTCGTCCTGAGATGGAGAAGACGTCTTCAAGCGCCATCAAAAATGGCTTGTCAACTTCCCGCTTAGGCGTTGGAATTTTTGCATCGACGGCATCCATGAGAGCTTCAATAGCCTTGACGGCTGCTGGGTCTCCCTCGAGCGCTTTAAGAGCAGAGCCGCGGATGATTGGCACATCTTTGTACCCTTTGCTCTCAAGAAGCTCTGTCAATTCCATTTCCACAAGCTCAATGAGTTCTTCATCGCCAGCGCCGATCTGGTCGCACTTGTTCAAGAAGACCACCATGGCAGGAACCCCTACTTGGTGAGCGAGCAAGATGTGCTCTTTAGTTTGTGGCATCGGTCCATCTGTTGCAGCGACGACCAAAATAGCGCCGTCCATCTGCGCAGCACCGGTGATCATGTTTTTGACATAGTCGGCGTGACCTGGGCAGTCGACGTGTCCATAGTGTCGCTTGTCTGTTTCATACTCTACGTGTGAGGTGTTGATCGTAATTCCACGCGCTTTTTCTTCGGGAGTATTATCGATCGAATCATAGCTGCGGAATACACCCCCTGTCTTCTGTGCGAGCACTTTCGTGATCGCCGCAGTCAGGGTTGTTTTCCCGTGGTCGACGTGACCAATTGTACCAATGTTGACGTGCTCTTTATTTCTTTTAAAAGCTTCTTTTGCCATTTTTGCTCCTCCGACTCGGCGAAAACTTATTATTTTAAACTTTATCTGCCCAAAGCAGGAATTGAACCTGCGACCGCTTGCTTACCATGCAAGTGCTCTACCCCTGAGCTATCTGGGCGCCTTCCTCTGCAAAATCTCAAGAGTCTACAGGTTGCATCTTACAAAAGCAAGCGATCAGCGATGTCGATAGACGATCCGACCTTTGGTCAAATCGTAAGGAGACATTTCCACTGAGACTCTATCTCCCACGGAGACCCGGATGTTGCGCATCCGCATTTTGCCGCAGAGATGTGCGAGCACCTCGAGCCCGTTTTCCAATTTGACCCTAAAAGTCATATTGGGCAGGAGCTCGACGATTTCGCCCTCAAGTTTAATCGCGTCTTCTTTTGCCATCTGTTCCAGGCAGTTTAGGAAACTGTAGCCTATTGCGCAACAGTTTGTTATCCTAAGCCCCATGTTTCCTGCGATTGAGACCCAAATTGAGGCACTTCGGGCCCTCTTTTCTAGCTGTCAAGACCCACTTGCCCGCTATGAAAAGATCATTGAAATGGGGCAAAAGGCCCCGCCGATGTCGTCCGAACACAAGTTGCTTGCGCAATTAGTCCCTGGTTGCCAGAGCAAGATGTATCTCTATAGCGCGCTCAAAGATAACAAAATTTATTTTGAAGCAGAATCTGATGCGCTTATCTCTCAAGGGTTAGCGGCGCTCCTCATTCAGGTCTACAATGAACAACCCGCCGAGGCGATCCTCAAGCATCGCCCCACCTTTCTTCAAGAACTTCATATCACAGAATCGCTCTCCCCCACGCGAACTAATGGCCTTGCGAGCTTACACCTGATGATGCAGCGCGCCGCCCTTGCTTTCTTGAGCGCAAATTAAATATATGTGTTAGAGCACAAGGATTCTTCTTTTTCGAGATAACATTCAGGGAGTTCGATAGAGCTTATGTCGAGAAATTCGACTATATACCACCAATCGCCAAACGGGCAGCCAGATTTTTGAAAAGACTCCTTCGACACATGACGATCAAGACCGCATACAGATGCAAATTCTCCTGGATGGAAAGATGGTGGAGCATTCTTAGAAATAACTATTGAATCCCCATAAGTGAATTTATTTGGATAAGAGTCATCTTTTTCCAAATATCGCTCAGGAATTTTCTGGATCAATCCCTCTGGATATTCAACCTCATAAATCCACTCTCCTATTTTACAACCATATTTTTCTGCAGTTTCGGCATGTTTGATTTTTATCATTCCAAGCACCAGAACGAGTATGCTGGGGTAAAAGTTCCTTGGCGCGTCATTTGTAACTTTCGCTATTTCTCTATAATCTAATTTATTTTCTATATACTTAGTTACATCCATATTCCACTCTGAGTTTAAAATTGACTTGGTCAGAGTCGTTCTCTCTTGATACGAACTAATAATTTTATTATAGCGATCAATTGTGATCTTAAACACGCGAACTCGTTTGGAGGGAATTCTTTTGTTGTTAGCAAGATTTGAAATTTTGGATTAAACATTAATTATATTATTACTTCATCCGAATCTAACGTCTCAATTTCCTTAAACTGCAATGCAAGCCTCAGGGCTTCCGCATGAAGAATTCACTTCATACCAACTAACTCTAACAGATATTTTCTATTCAGACTTGCCTTCATCCGACGTTTTTTCAAACTATGTTTATTCTGAGGGCCAGTACGCAGCATG